>NZ_JFJX01000048.1:0-606 GCF_000611875.2 Tatumella sp. UCD-D_suzukii | reverse complement strand
GCCTTATGCCCGCATGGGCATGTTAGAGCGCTCTCAGTATTCTCATTTTTCGTCTAATGCTTGCCGCTCGATACAAAGGGAGAGATTACATATTCTCTTGAACCCATCCCCTTCCCTGCTAAGCCGGGTTTTTATTTGATGATCGTGAAGCCATTTTGATGGTGGGCGGTCGGAGACGAAAGGACGTTAAAGCGGCGGTTTTTGGATTGGCTGGAGGCTCGGAAGTGGTGAGTCCACTTTGTTTAATAGTGGACTCTTGTTGCATTTTGCAACGCGCTACAACCCTTTCTCCCTCAAAACCCCTTCAATTGCTTCTTCAAGCCTATGTTTTATAATGTAATTTATCAATTCTGATTGTTTTATAGGCAAACCAGCTCTTTTAGTGGCCTCTACGGTCGCTGTTACCAGTAACTCTTGCATATGTCTATTGATTGTTACTGTAGTTCGACTACCTTTTTTAGCGGCTGCATCCATTAGATAAATCCTATAATATCTTTACAAATAGTTGCGTTGGGAATTACATGTGCTACATTACGCACATGGTGAGTGTTTGAGTGCTTGAAGTCATGATTGATATGCTGGTCTTAAGGATACCGTTTAAAAGCT
>NZ_JFJX01000047.1:0-722 GCF_000611875.2 Tatumella sp. UCD-D_suzukii | reverse complement strand
ATATGCTGGTCTTAAGGATACCGTTTAAAAGCTCTCTTGTATCGGAGCGTCTTGATTCACAGGGAAATTATGTTTCCCATGTGAACCTTGCTGAGGTTGCCCGCCTTTCTGGTCTGACTCTTGCCGCCCATACAGTAGAATACGCCATTGATGGTGATTTGACTGTATCGGGGCTTAAGCATCCTTACGAATCTCTCCCTTCTCATTATGCTGGGATCGCATTGAAAATTTTTGCGGGCGGTAAGAATTTCGAGCCATGTGTAGAGCTGAAAGCATCTCCGGCGAAATTGTTACAAGGTCACAATATTTTTGGGCCTACATCTTTTGAGTTGTGCGGTCTGGAATTTTTCGGTGCCTTGGCTGCTGCTATGCCTGAACTCTATGATTTGTGTGATGTAACTAATACGGTAGTTGGTCGCATAGATGTAACTTTCAGTGCAAAAGTCGCAAATGATCACATTGCTAACCAGGTGATTTATTTCTTGCGCAATGTATCCAACGGTCAGACTAAAAAGACGCGTGCTCTTGATTATGAAACAACTGTTATGTGGAACGAAGGAAGTCGCCACCGTACTCTTGTTGCATACTTGAAACATCATGAGGTGCAGGCTCAGATTAAGAGATTGCAGAAAAAGAAAAGTTCCCACTTATCTTCTTATGAAAAAAATTGCTTAGATGTTTTAAGCAATCCACAGCTTCAATTATATGCTGTTGGTCTTGTT
>NZ_JFJX01000046.1:0-664 GCF_000611875.2 Tatumella sp. UCD-D_suzukii | reverse complement strand
ATCCCGCTGCGGGCGACCGGGCAAAGGGCGCAGGGCCGCGCCCTCTGCACTCCCGGCCTTGCGACAGGCCTGCCCGCCGCTCCGCGGTGCCTTCACTCATTCATGTGTCCTTTACGGACCGGTCATGATTCGCTCCTGCTCAGCATGACCTCTCGCCGCGTCCCTGCGGCTCGCCCTGGCCACATTCACTCGCTCAGCGGTGCGATGTCGCCCGACCCACGGTGCAAGCATCAGACAAGAAGACATTTTCCGTATTTTAAAAGACTAAACACGGGAACCACTGCCCGGAGAGCAGGTTTTGGGGCGCTATCCGCAGCGCCGAACGCAGAGTGACGGCCAGGCTGAGCCGGCAGGGACGCCGGCGAAAGCACGGCTGAGCCAGGACGGCGGATCCGGGCGGGCCGGCAGGCCGGAGTGATAAGTGAGGGGACAGCGAGGACCTGCGCCAGGCGCGGATTGTTAAGGCCCGCGCCTTCGGGTCTTAACCCGGCCGCCGCCATGCGGCAACTGAAACTACTGTACGTATGACGGGCGGAACCTGCTCAGAGCTGATAACCGGGAAACCGGAGGAGCTTTTTATTATCAGCGCGGTGAGTGTTCCGTTCGCTTTATTGTCGGGCATGCTGCCTGTAATCCGTCGCAGGCGACCGGGCAAAGGGCGCCA
>NZ_JFJX01000045.1:0-92505 GCF_000611875.2 Tatumella sp. UCD-D_suzukii | reverse complement strand
TTTTACGTTCAGACAAGGCGGTAACCGCGTGATGAGAAGGAGCATACATAAGTATGTGACTGAACAGCACAAGGGAAACCAACGCCGTATGAACGAAAAAGATTCATTTCCGCACAAAGAATTTGCCTGGCGGCAAGAGCGCGGTGGTCCCACCTGACCCCATGCCGAACTCAGAAGTGAAACGCCGTAGCGCCGATGGTAGTGTGGGGTCTCCCCATGCGAGAGTAGGGAACTGCCAGGCATCCAATAAAACAGACAGGCCATCCTCACGGATGGCCTTTTTGTTATGGAATTTTTATCACATTTTTTATTAAGCATGTCTGCGGGCACCGGGGAACCCCCCGGCGGCGGCGGCATGAAAAGGCAGAGGCCGCCCTGAGGGGCGGCCTTTTTGCATTCCGGCCGGGAAAAAGGGCGTGGAGAGACTCCGTGAGCTCACCACAGCCTTTAATGTGACGACTGAATGATGTGCTGAGTGTTTCCATTGAATTACAACCCGACTCAGGTTCAGCCGTCAGGCTCGTGATTTACTACTATGTCCTGATGCAGTAATCATCGTCTCTGCTGCCAGCAGATCGCAACAGCCACGATCAAATCCCTTTTTGTGATGGTTGATCATGCTGGCTAAGACACCACTGATGAATAAACTCCGCAATCGATGCCGGCTGATTAATATCAAGCCAGCTTACCGCGAGTCCGTCTGCCGGGGTGTCACTGGCCAGGGCGAGGGTATATTCATCGATTAATGTGTGAGGGGTGCCCGTACATCCGTGTCGCCAGAGTACAATTTTGGGTATAGGCTCCTGCCTGAACCCTTCTACCAGAATAATATCCAGTGTTTCCTGCGACATCTTCTGAGCTAACGCCATTAATTCAGGCGAATTTTCCGGAGTTTCACTGATAAGAGCCCAACGTTCGCGACTTGCGACCATCACCTGGCTGGCCCCGGCTTTGCGTAGCTCATAACTGTCCTTACCGGGATAATCAATATCCATCTGATGATGTGTATGCTTTATCAGTCCGGGACGTATACCCTGTTGCTTTAATAACGGGATCAGTTTTTTCAGTAATGTAGTTTTACCTGTTCCGCTCACGGCAGAAATACCCAGTATTGGTAAACTCATTGCATTGCCTCACAGGCTTTCAGTTCCTGCTCAGTGTTGATATTCAAAAAAGCCTGCTCCGGATAATCAACAGACACACTCTTTCCATGCTGACGCAGGAATTGTAAGACCCGTCGTTCCCCGGAATCGAGATAAACCTGCAATGATGGAAGCAACTGTCGGTTCAGCAGGCAAAAGACCGGATGGTCCCGTTGTGATGAACGGATCCAGCAGGCAGGGGCATGATCTTTCCCCAGCCATAAGTCCCTGACAAAACAGGGAGGAATGAAGGGAGAATCGCAGGAAGAAAATGCAACCCATTCATTTTCTGATTGGGAAAGCCCGCTTAATATCCCGGCCAGTGGCCCCTGAAAGCCGTTTAAGCTATCAGCGATACACGGATATCCGGATTGTGCATAGATTTCCTGATGTCTGTTAGCGCTGATCAGCAGCGCAGACACCTGTGGTGCAAAGCGATTGACCACATGCATAAACAGCGGTTGCTGTTTAAATATTCGTAGTCCTTTATCTTTCCCCCCCATGCGCCTTGCGGCTCCGCCGGCAAGGATGACGCCGGTAATATTCTTCATATAACCTCGCTTTTCATGTGGAGATAACCCTGATAATTTAAGGGTTAATTATAACCCCGCAGGGAGTTTTAGGATGAAAGATAAACGTCTTACCGAAGTTCTTGAGTTACTGTTACCGGCCTGGAGGGAGGTACCGGATCTCAACCTGTTGCAGTTTTTACAACAGCTTGCCGGAGAATCAGGATACCGGGGAGATCTTTCGTCACTGCCTGATGATGTACTTATCTACCATCTGAAACTGAGGCAGACCGCTAAGACTGAAGCCATTCCGGGATTGAAAAAAGATTATGAGGAGGATTTCAAAACGGCGCTACTGAAAGCCCGCGGTGTTATTAAAGACTAAGCTCGTCAGATAATGGTATTCTTGGGCCAGGTCAGAAGATAGCGATATGAATACTTATGAGCGATGCGGCTTTCAATTTTAAAACACTCGATCCGGAGAGCATTCTGGATGTTCTGTGGGATACCGGGATTCGTGTAGACTCGGGTCTCACTGCCCTGAACAGTTATGAAAACAGGGTATGGCAATTCAGTGATGAAGATAAAAAGCGCTATGTCGCAAAATTTTATCGCCCGCACCGTTGGAATGAACAACAATTACTTGAAGAACATCAGTTTACTCTGGAACTGGCTGCCGGGGATGTTCCTGTCGTCGCACCTCTTTCTTTCGAAGGTAAGACTCTGCACCATGCTCATGGCTTCTGGTTTGCTGTCTTTCCTGGCATGGGCGGAAGGGAATATGAAACGGATAATTATGACCAGCTGGAAGCTGTTGGCCGCAGTCTGGGCAGGCTCCACCAGATAAGCCGGCAGGGAACATTCAGTCATCGACCGGTTATCGGATTACAGGAGTACTTTGCGGAACCCTGTCAGACTGTGGCGGCATCACCCCTGATCTCCCCGGCGATAAAACAGGAATTACTTTCTGTTCTTGAAAGGCTGGGTATTACGCTCAGGCAGGCCTGGTATGATATCAGCGCACCCTTAAGGCTGCATGGTGACTGTCACCCGGGAAATATACTGTGGCGTGACGGGCCGTGCTTTGTGGACTTTGATGATGCCCGTAGTGGTCCCGCGGTGCAGGATTTATGGATGCTGGTGAATGGTGATCGCCAGGAACAAGCGATCCAGTGGGATATCCTGTTAGAAGCTTACTCAGAATTCAGCGACTTTGATGTTAATGAATTGAAACTGATTGAACCTTTACGTGTCATGCGCATGGTTTATTATTTAGCATGGATCCTGAAGCGCTGGCAGGATCCTGCATTTCCGAGGGCTTTTCCCTGGATGGCAGAAGACGATTTCTGGCGCAGGCAGGTGGCTATTTTCTCTGAACAGGAAAAGTTACTCCATCAGCCTGTATCGCCGTTACATTCGCAATTTTGATTACGTTACCTGGAGTAGTTTAACAATGAAAAAGATCTGGTTCGCGTTAGTTGGTATGATGCTGGTCTTCAGTGCTGCCGTATCTGCATCCTCATTTACTGAGGGAAAACAATATATCACTCTGGATAAAAGCGTTAATGGCGCGCCTAAAGTGGTTGAGTTCTTTTCGTTCTTTTGCCCTCACTGCTACGATTTCGAGCGGACTTATCACATCAACCAGGCAGTCATTGATAGCCTGCCTAAAGGTGTACAGTTTACCCGCTACCATGTTGATTTCCTGGGGGGCGATTTTGCTCCGGTCGTCACTCATGCCTGGGCAGTCGCGATGGCATTAGGCGTAGAAGATAAAGTTGTCGACCCTATCTTTGATGGTTTACAGAAAACACAGACTATTGTTGACCCGGCTTCCCTGAAAGCGGTCTTTATCAAAGCCGCAGGTATTTCTTCTGAAGAGTATGATGCCGCCTGGAACAGCTTTGCTGTTAAGGCGTTAGTCAGCCAGCAGGAAAAAGCAGCCAGTGACTTCAATATCAGTGGTGTCCCTTCTGTATTTGTTGATGGTAAGTACCAGGTGAACAATGCCGGTCTGGATACCAGTTCAATGAATAACTTTGTTGCCGACTATGTGAATGTCGTCAAATATCTGGTATCGAAATAACTCTCAGCGATAAGAGCATAGCGCCGCGAAAGCGGCGTTTTTTTTTATTATAATCAGTGTTAAAAACACTTGTGATAATGAATATCCACAAGATACATATAGCAGCATAACGATAATGATCAATTATAAAAATGCCTATTGATATGATTTAAATGGTTTTTTTTATAACTCCCGGAGAGTGTGATTATAATCCCGGATCTGAGTTAAATTTTACGCACAAAGTTATCCACAGGAAGATCAGTGCGATCTATCCGGCAGATAAATAAATTTCGAGGCACGTGTGCGCTTCCGTTCAACATTCTGCCAGTGATGTGGCATCCTTAGTTATTACCAACAGCGAAGAAGAAATAGCAACCTATGGCTCAAATTGCAGAAAACCCCCTGATTCTGGTAGATGGATCTTCTTACCTCTACCGTGCATATCATGCATTCCCCCCGTTGACGAACAGTGCCGGTGAACCAACGGGTGCAATGTACGGTGTTCTGAACATGCTGAAAAGCCTGTTACTTCAATATAAACCCAGCCATGCGGCCGTGGTTTTTGATGCCAAAGGCAAAACATTTCGTGACGAGCTGTTCGAAGATTATAAATCTCATCGTCCCCCGATGCCTGATGATCTCCGGGCACAGATAGAGCCATTACACCAAATGGTTAAAGCGATGGGATGGCCTGTGCTGGTGATCTCCGGGGTTGAAGCAGATGATGTTATCGGGACACTGGCCCGGGAAGCTGATAAACAGGGGCGTCCGGTCCTCATCAGTACCGGTGATAAAGATATGGCACAGCTGGTTACGCCTAATATCACCCTGATTAATACCATGAACAATACTATCCTCGGCCCTGAAGAAGTGGCCGGGAAATACGGTATTCCCCCTGAACTCATTATCGATTACCTCGCATTGATGGGAGACTCTTCAGATAATATTCCGGGCGTTCCCGGAGTGGGTGAAAAAACAGCACAGGCATTGCTTCAGGGGTTAGGAAGCATGGTGACCATCTATGATAACCTGGATAAGGTGGCCAGCCTCTCATTCCGTGGTGCAAAAACAATGGCTGCCAAACTGGAACAGAATAAGGATGTTGCGTTCCTGTCATATCAGCTGGCGACCATTAAAACCGATGTTGCAGAACTGCCTGGCTGCGAGGCGCTCGGCGTTAATCCTCCGGATAATGAGGTTCTGCTCTCTCTGTTCAGTCGTTATGAATTTAAGCGCTGGATCAGTGAAGTCGATGATGGCCGTTGGCTGGATGACAAAAAACCGGCAAAAAAAGTGGCGGAACAGGCACCTGAAGTTACATCTGCGCCTGCTGAGTCGACTCTTTCGACGGAAAACTATGTCACTATCCTGGATGAGCAGACCTTTGAGACCTGGCTCGAAAAACTGAATAACTGTGAGTTGTTTGCCTTCGATCTGGAAACAGATTCTCTGGATACATTGTCGGCCAATATTGTCGGGCTTTCTTTTGCTGTCGCCCCCGGTGAAGCAGCTTACCTGCCGGTGGCTCATGATTATCTCGATGCGCCAGCCCAGCTTGATCGTAAATATGTTTTAGCGAGGCTGAAAGGGCTGCTGGAAGATGAAAGCCGCAGTAAAGTTGGTCAGAACCTGAAATACGATCGTGGTGTGCTGGAGAACTATGATATCGAGCTACGGGGTCTTCATTTCGATACCATGCTTGAGTCCTACATTCTGAACAGTGTTGCCGGTAAACATGATATGGATAGCCTGGCCCAGCGCTGGCTGAACCATAAAACCGTAACGTTTGAAGAAATTGCCGGAAAAGGTAAAAAACAACTGACCTTCAACCAGATTGCGTTGGAACAAGCCAGTGTTTATGCGGCAGAGGATGCTGATGTTACTCTGCAATTACACCTGAAGTTCTGGCCCTTACTGGAAAAAGAGCCGGGTCCACTGAAAGTATTAAACGGCATTGAGATCCCGCTGGTTCCGGTATTATCCCGGGTAGAGCGTAATGGTGTGCTTATTGATCCGGCCATGCTGGCAGAGCACTCACGACAACTGACCGCACGTCTGGCAGAGCTGGAACAGAAAGCCCATGAACTGGCCGGTGAAGCCTTTAATCTGTCATCCCCCAAGCAGTTACAGACAATCCTTTTTGAAAAACAGGGGATTAAACCGACGAAAAAAACCCCGGGTGGTGCACCGTCAACCAGTGAAGAAGTCTTAGCGGAACTGGCACTGGATTATCCGTTACCAAAAGTTATTCTGGAGCACCGCGGACTCTCTAAACTGAAGACAACCTATACCGATAAGTTACCGCAGATGATTAATCCGCTGACGGGGCGCGTACATACCTCTTATCATCAGGCTGTCACTGCTACCGGGCGTCTGTCGTCGACGGATCCGAACCTGCAAAATATTCCTGTACGTAATGAGGAAGGACGGCGTATTCGTCATGCCTTTATCGCGTCTCAGGGACAGAAAATTCTGGCGGCTGACTATTCTCAGATTGAACTGAGGATCATGGCTCATCTGTCACAGGATAGCGGTTTACTGAATGCATTTGCACAGGGTGAAGATATTCATAAAGCGACGGCTGCTGAGGTCTTCGGAACCACAGTGGAAAAAGTCAGTGCGGAACAACGCCGGAGCGCGAAAGCGATCAACTTTGGTCTGATTTACGGGATGAGTTCTTTCGGCCTTTCACGACAGTTAAATATTGCTCCGGGTGAGGCGAAAAAGTATATGGATCTGTATTTTGAGCGCTACCCGGGTGTATTACGTTATATGGAATCTACCCGGCAGAGTGCTGCTGAAAAAGGGTATGTGGAAACGCTGGAAGGGCGGAGACTGTATCTGCCGGATATCAATTCAGGGAATGCCATTCGGCGCAAAGCGGCTGAACGTGCGGCGATCAATGCGCCAATGCAGGGGACTGCAGCTGACATCATCAAGCGTGCCATGATTGGCGTCGATGACTGGCTGAAGTCACAGGACCCGGCAAAAATCAAAATGATTATGCAGGTTCACGATGAACTGGTTTTTGAAATTGATACGTCATTAATTGAGATCGCCACCGGGAAAATCCGGGAGATCATGGAAAGTAGTCTGAAGCTTGATGTACCTTTGCAGGTGGATATCGGTATCGGTGATAACTGGGAACAGGCTCACTAACAGACTAAGAGGCTCATGCCCGTCGTGGTGGCATGAGCCATTATCTGATCCGGTAATTACCGGACATAGGGTATCTTCCGCTAACGTCCGAATGCGTATTCCAGGGGATCTCTGTTGGGGCTTCCATATGGGGTATAAATAGCCGGAAATCACAATGATTGTATCTTGCTTACTGCGGTGGCAGGTGTTCCGCCGATCGGAAAATTCAGGGCTATCGGTATACGGTGGGGAGTGGTTTACTCGTCTTTCAGCTTTATGATGTTACCGTCATTTTTCATCAGATATCTTCCATTGTAGACGGTAAATATAATTTCTTTGTTCCTGGTGTTCTCGACAGAAAAAACGGAATTTTTATCTATGCAGTTTTCAAGGGTATTCATGTCATTAAAGCAGCGGCGATCATACTTCCCTTCTTCTTTATATCCTTCGCCAAAATCACAAAAACTCACATAAAAATTACCAGAGGATGAAGGAGAGGGGATTTTATATTTTATTTTCAATGAGTCTTTATTTTCCAGCCACCAATTTATCTTTCCTTTATCGGTAAATGGGAAGTTTTTTACCAAGATCTCGCTGAAATTATCCTCCTGATGGACAGCGATAATTTTTACCGGTCGTGAGGCCAACCACCAAAAGTAGCCAGTCAACGCGCAGCTGGTTATACCTAGAACAGAAATAATTATTTTTAGTTTATCTTTCATCGCGTCCCCCGGTAAGCTCTACAGTGGCTTCCATATTGGTCGTTTTTTAGCGGATCCGGTAAATGTAGTGCTTTCTTCTGCGAGGCAGGAAGGAGCTACTCTGATTTATTTTTTACTATTTTCCCTTTCTTGTATATCCGGTAGGTTCCGCTATCCAGAGAGATAAAAGTTATTTTTTTATTAAAATTCCTCACAATCATCAGAGAGTTTTTATCAATACAATTTATGGGTGGCTTCATATCAGTAAAGCAGCGCCTGTCATATTTTCCTTCCTCTTTGTAACCATCGCCAAAATCCCAAAAAACTATCGAGGAAAACCCATCACTGTCAGGCTTTGGGATATTATATTTTTCTTTCAGTTCAAGGTTTTTTTTAATCCACCAGTCTATTTTTCCCCGATCTGTAAACGGGAAGTTTTTTACCAGGACAGAGCTGAATTCTCCATCTTCATGGACGGCAACCACTTCTGTAGTACGTAACGGAAACAAGAAAAAATAACCCATCAGGACGCAACTCATTGTGAATAATGTACAAAGGAGATTTTTATTTTTAGCTTTCATTACGCCCCCCGGAAATCTCGACAGTGGCTTCCATGTTGGTCATAAATGGCCTGAAGCCGAATTGAGTGTAATGCTGGAGCACAAACCAGATACGAAAGAAATGGAACTGGCTGAACTTTGTTTTCAGTATATCGTCACTATCCAGACCAAAGTGATCCTGAACTTTGTAATGTACTACTGCCACGAAATGGCCATTATTAATATGCAGTGATCTCAGGGTGATATGGGTTGCCCAGGTATCATGAACGGTAACCCCCATGCCGTTAAAGTTGTCTCCGAACCTGTCAAATTTTGGTAATCGCCCCTCAACAATACTTTTTCTCAATTTGTCCTGGTTTACTGCCGGAAGATACGTTTTTTCCCAACTGATACCTGTTCGTAAGGCTTTTAATAACAGGATACGTGTACTGTTTTTCTCCGAAGAGTCCCTGATAATTTGCTCCGTTAGCGCCCTGTCCAGGGCCATATCCCGGAAGGGGGTACCGTTGCCAGTCTGCATATGGGTGATCATCTTTTCAATCAGATGACGGTAAGGGCCGCAGAAAGAGAACTGGCTGGATAAAAAGCGGAATTCATCAAACAGGATGTCGGCACACTGCTGGCAGGTGATCTTTTTACCCGGGCCACGCAGATTGCAGCAGAATATGGATTGAGGACGATCCATGGAAGAGCGCCGGGTCAGCGTCCAGGGATCTACCTGATCAGAAATATAATCCAGGCCATAGCATGTTCTTAATTGGGCTTCGGTTAACTCTCCACAGCGCATATCGCCGGCACTATAGTCATCCCTGCGTTTCTGCGTCCTGAAAAGGGTGCAGGGAAGTTGCAGTACATTTATCATGATCTGTTCCTTAGATCGTACTGGCTAAAAAGCAGCCTCTGTATGCAGAGTACTTCGGGCAGCAGGGAAGTACCAGCGCCCGGGGGGAAAATCAGATTCCTGTCTGATCCGCTATGAATGTTGTCAGTTAGAAATGAAGTAAACCAGAGGTGATGCGTGCTGGCAGATCCTGTGGCTCTTAAGTCGTCAGGGGGGGCGCAGAAGCGTATACAGCATCAGGCTTTCCCCGGAGTGCCTTTGTTCACATGTCAGCGCCAGCAGTCTGTCTGTGAATTGACGGAGAATACATTCTGTTATTTTGTTACTTCAGGATGTCTTCGACAGATTTTCGGCAGAACGAGTCACTATATCGCTGACACTGCAACAGGAAGAGCGGTTTAATCGTCTTTCATTTTTATAATGTTACCGTCTTTGTTAATAAAATACCTTTCATTATTAGTGGTAAAATACAGGCCCATATTCCTGCCGTAGTTGACAGTAAATAATTTATTCTTTTCTATACAATTGGCTGGTGGGTTCATATCATCGAAACAGAGTCTGTCATATTTACCTTCTTCTTTATACCCATCACCAAAATCCCAAAAGATAACAGTAAAAAAACCATCAGTGTCAGGCCGGGGGACTCCATACCTGTTTTTAAGCATCTGCTTGTTTTCCTGCCACCAATTTATTCTCCCTCTATCTGTAAAAGGGAAATGTTTCACTAAAATATAACTATGATTACCATTTTCGTGTACAGCGACGATTTCTACCGTACGCAGTGACAGCCAGATTACGCTGGCTGATAGCAGGCAGGCGAAGAATGACAGCATGAACAGACTTACCTGATAGTTAACTTTCACTACGGCCTCCGTTAATCTCTACAGTGGTTTCCATATTGGTCATAAATGGTCTGAACCCAAACCGAGTATCATGCTGGAGCACAAACCAGATACGGAAGAAATGGAACTGACTGAATTGTGTTTTCAGTATATCGTCGCTGTCGAGGCCAAAATTATCCTGTACCCTGTAATGCACTACGGCCTGGTAACGGTCATTATGAATCTGCAGTGATCTCAGGGTGATGTCTGTTGCCCAGGTGTCATGAACAGTAATACCCATACCATTAAAATTATCCTGAAACCTATCGAATTTAGGTAATCGTCCTTCAAGGATGGCTTTTGGTAGTTCACTTTTTTGATGGGGCGGGTAATACTTTCTATCCCAGTCGATATATTTTTTTAATCCTTCTTCCAATAACAAGCGTGTACTATTTTCTCTGGAGTTATCCCTGATGATTTGTTCTTTCAATGCCCTGTCCAGGAGCATATCCCTGAAGGGGGTACCGTTGCCAGTCTGCATATGGGTGATCATCTTTTCAATCAGATGACGGTAGGGGCCGTAGAAAGAGAACTGTCTGGATAAAAAGCGGAATTCATCAAACAGGATGGCGGCACACTGCTGGCGGGTGATCTTTTTACCCTGGCCACGCAGATTACAGCAGAACATGGACTGAGGACGATCCATGGAAGAGCGCCGGGTCAGCGTCCACGGGTCTGCCTGATCAGAAATATAATCCAGGCCATAGCATGTTCTTAATTGAGCTTCGGTTAACTCTCCACAGCGCATATCGCCGGCACTGTAGTCATCTATTCGCTTCTGCGTCCTGAAAAGGGTACAGGGAAGTTGCAGTGCATTTATCATGATCTGTTCCTTAGATCGTACTGGCTAAAAAGCAGCCTCTGTGTGCAGAGTACTCCGGGCAGCAGGGAAGTACCAGCGCCCGGGGAAAAATCAGATTCCTGTCCCACAGAGAGGTATGAATTTCCGGAGTGCATTAACGGGCATCAAAACTATGATATCCGGTAAGCGGGTTTTACTATTTTTCGACAAGAATATCAGCACATTTTGTTCTGCTTATGCGCAGAAGATCAGTTCTATTCGCGCCGGAATTTCATTAACTTTCCATTATCGTTCAATTTATATCGCCCTTCATAAGTGATAAATATCTCTCTATCATAGTTAAACCTTTTTATAGTAAATACAGGTTCTTTATCGATGCAGTTGATTTTTGTCTGCATATCCTCGAAACAGAGTCTGTCATATTTATCTTCTTTGTATCCCTCACCAAAATTCCAAAAAGTCACATCATAACCACCATAAGTGGCAGGTTTTGGAATATTATAGCGACTTTTTATTATATCTTTATTCTTCAACCACCAGTCTGTTTTCCCTTTATCTGTAATAGGAAAGTTTTTTACAAGGATTGAGCTATAGTTACCATCATTATGAATTGCAACAATTTCTACCGGGCGTAAGTTGAGCCAAAAAACATAGCCTGTCAAAGTACCTACAATAATGACAAGAACTAACAGAATGTTTCTGGTATTAGCTCTCATGACGAACCCCGGTGATTTCTACAGTGGCTTCCATATTGGTCATGAAAGGTCTGAAGCCAAACTGTATGTAATGCTGGAGAACAAACCAGATACGGAAGAAATGGAACTGACTGAATTGTGTTTTCAGTATATCGTCGCTGTCGAGGCCAAAATGATCCTGTACCTTGTAATGCACTACGGCCCGGTAACGGTCATTATGAATCTGCAGTGATCTCAGGGTGATGTCTGTTGCCCAGGTGTCATGAACCGTAATACCCATGCCATTAAAATTATCCTGAAATCTGTCAAATTTAGGTAATTTACTACCAGATATTGTTTTACGAAATTCGTCTTTTTTTTCTATCGGAAAGGTGTTTTTTTCCCAATTAATATAGTTTTTAATTACTTCTTTTATTCGGAAAAATGTACTCTTATCAGTTATGTCATTGAGAATCTGTTCTTTCAATGCTCTGTCCAGGAGCACATCCCTGAAGGGGGTACCGTTGCCAGTCTGCATATGGGTGATCATCTTTTCAATCAGATGACGATAGGGGCCGCAGAAGGAGAACTGGCGGGATAAAAAGCGGAATTCATCGAACAGGATGGCGGCGCACTGCTGGCGGGTGATTTTTTTACCCGGGTCACGCAGATTACAGCAGAACATGGACTGAGGACGATCCATGGAAGAGCGCCGGGTCAGCGTCCAGGGGTCTGCCTGATCAGAAATATACTCAAGGCCGTAGTATGTTCTTAATTGGGTTTCGGTTAACTCTCCACAGCGCATATCGCCGGCACTGTAGTCATCTATTCGCTTCTGCGTCCTGAAAAGGGTACAGGGAAGTTGCAGTGCATTTATCATGATCTGTTCCTTAGATCGTACTGGCTAAAAAGCAGCCTCTGTATGCAGAGTACTCCGGGCAGCAGGGAAGTACCAGCGCCCGGGGAAAAATCAGATCCCTGCCTGACCCGCTATGAATGTTGTCAGTTAAAAATGAAGTAAACCAGGGGTGATGCGTGCTGGCAGATCCTGTGGCTCTTAAGTCGTCAGGGAGGGCGCAGAAGCGTATACAGCATACAGGCTTTCCCCGGAGCGCCTTTGTTCTCATGTCAGCGCCAGCATGGGAGCGGCGAACGCTGCCGCGATAGCTGTTACCATTGAGGGATTACCGGCCACCAGCCGGGCTACATTATCGCGCCAGCTTTCCGGGGTGCTTTTAACGGTGTAGCCCTGCGCTGTCGCTGAGTGGCCGCAAAAAATAACGGGCCGGGATGGTGAGCCGATGATCTCACCATCTGCTACGTTCGCCTTACTGAAAAGGGGTTGAGGCAGGCGGTAAGGCGCTGCCGCTTTTCTCTCCGTCGAGATAGCCTCCTGAGCATTTTGATACTTATGCATGGCTGGTGCAAGCCGGGCAGGGGATGATTTTATTGCTGTCTCTACGCGAGGGTGGCAAACCTAATCGGATTCGTCTTTTACTATCTTCCCGTTTTTCCTCATGCGATATATTTCATCATGAGTAGTAAAAGAAAGTCCCATGTTTTTACTGTCACTAACTGAGAAAACTCTGTTTTTTTCTATACAATTTTTAGGTAGTTTCATATCTTCAAAACACAGCCTGTCATATTTCCCTTCTTCTTTGTATCCGTCACCAAAATACCAAAAAATGATAGTGAACAAACCATCTGAGTCAGGCTTTGGAATGCCATATTTTTCTTTCAACATATTTTTATTTTCCAGCCACCAGCTTATTTTTCCCTTATCTGTCGGTGGGAAGCTTCTAACTAAAACATCGCTATAGTTATTTTCCTGATGAACCGCGACAATCTCTACAGGACGTAAACACAGCCAAATCCGGTAACCCAGTAAAACACAAACAGCCAGGAAAAAAAGAATCAATATTTTTTTATTTTTTACTGTCATTGTGCCCCCCAGTGATTTCTACGGTTGCTTCCATATTGGTGATAAATGGCTTGAAACCAAACTGGTTATATCGCTGTAGCACAAACCAGATGCGGAAAAAGCGGAACTGGTTGAACTTGAATTTTGAAATATCATCAACATCAAGGCCAAAGTGATCCTGGACTTTGTAATGTACAACCGCCCGGTAGCGGTCATTATCCACCTGTAACGATTTTATGGTGATGTGCGTTGCCCAGGTATCATGCACGGTGATCCCCATACCGTTGAAATTATCCTGAAAGCGGTCAAATTTAGGGAGTTTTCCACGAGATATAGCAATCCTTAATTCATCTTTTTTGCTTACCTGTAAGCATTTATTTTCCCAGTCAACCGCTGTGCTAAAAGCTTCTTTCAATAACAGGCGTGTACTGTTATCTGGATTGTTATCTCGGATAATGTGATCCTTCAAAGCACTGTCCAGGTGCATACTGGTGAACGGTTTGCCATTACCATACTGCATATGGGTGATCATCTTTTCGATCAGGTGTTTGTATGGGCCATAAATCGAGAACATGCGCGATAAATCGCGGAACTCATCAAACAGGATATTGGTGCATTGCTGCCGGGTGATCTTTTCCCCTTCTCCACGGGAGCCATAAAACATAGACTGTGGCTGATTAAACGGGGTGATTTTCGTCAGGGTATAAGGATTGGCCCTGGTTGAAACATCCACCAGCCCGTAATGGGATTTTAACTGTGCTTCGGTCAGATCGCCGCAGCGCATATCACTGGCGCTGTAGTCGTCCATCCATTTTTGAGTTTTGAATAGGGTACAGGGGAGCTGTAGTGCGACCATCGTGATACATTCCTTGTGTTATCGTCCGTGGAGGTCTTCACAGGGAATAATACGCGCTGGTGGGTTGAAGTGTAAACGTTGTACAGCCCCTGCCCGGTAACGCAGGTAAAGCCCCTTACCGTCTGAGCGCCCCTCAAACCGTTCTCCGGCCTTTATCCATGCCCTTATCTGGATATCTGTCAACTTTGCCATAGTGCCGTCTGTATGTTGAATAGGGGGTGTACCCAAACTGGGTCGTGTAAATACGTTTGGGTACACCTTTGGGTACACCTTTGGGTACACCTTTGGGTACACCATTTACCCGCGATATTATGCGTTCATATGCGACAGCATGAAAATTAAAAAGCCCGCATTTAGCGGGCTGTATTGGCTTTATGCTACTGAATGCGACAGTATGCAACGTTACTCTATATTCTGGATCTGCTCGCGCATTTGCTCAATCAGTACCTTTAGCTCAATGGCTGAGGCAGTGATATCGGCATTGATCGATTTCGATGCCAGTGTATTCGACTCCCTGTTAAACTCCTGCATCATAAAGTCCAGACGACGACCCACAGCTTCTTTTTTCTTCAGAATGTTGTAAGTTTCTTTCACGTGGGCTTCAAGACGGTCCAGCTCTTCTGCCACATCAATACGTTGTGCCATCATCACCAGTTCCTGCTCCAGCCGGTTATTTTCCAGCTGAACATCGGCCTCTTCCAGTTTAGTGGTCAGCCGTTCGCGCTGCCATTTCAGTACTTCAGGCATGCGGGCGCGGACATTAATGACCTGCTGAGAAACGCCTTCCAGACGCTGTTCAATCATCGTCTGTAATGCTTTACCTTCGGCCTCACGGGCAGTAATGAAATCGTCCAGAGCCACTTCCAGCGCTGCCATCAGCTGCTTATTGATAGCATCCAGATCCTGCTCTGCAGCTGCCATCACTCCCGGCCAGCGTAAAATATCCAGCGGATTGATACTGCCTTCATCCGTCTGCAGCTTAACCCAGTTAGCTGACTGAATAAGCTGTCGGGCCAGGCCTTCATTTAGCATCAGCTCAGACTGTGCACTCTGGCTGGCATCAAAGCGCAGGGCACATTCGATTTTTCCGCGAGTCAGACGATGACGTATACGTTCACGGATCATTGGTTCCAGGCTGCGAAATTGCTCCGGGAGACGCATATAAGTTTCCAGATAGCGCTGGTTTACCGAGCGTAGTTCCCAGGTGGCACTGCCCCAGTCACCTTTGATTTCACTGCGTGCGTAGGCGGTCATACTGCGGATCATATCGGGTACTCATATTGATGAAGTGATAGTCGATTATAACGATCGCGGAACAGGGTGCCCAGAGGTAACCCGTAACAATCAGCATATCGGTTTTTCATAAAAGGCTTTACTATGTTGGCGGAGTTTACTTACAGGAAGAAAATAATGAAAAAACAGATGATTTACAGTCTGGCGATGGCTGCATTACTGGCAGGGTGTCAGCAAGCTCACAATGTGCCTCATCCGGCACCATTACCCCCGACAGTAGCACCGGCCGTGGTCAAAAATACATGTGCTCATGGTACCGTGCAGGTCCAGACGACCTTATGGTTTGGTCTCAGCCGTCCTCACGGGAGTAATATTACGGAAAAAGCCTGGCAGGCATTTATCGATCATGATGTCACGCCACGCTTTAAAGACGGTCTCTCTGTCTATAATGCGAAAGGGCAATGGCTGGGGGACGATGGACGTCTGGCAAGAGAGAACAGTAAAGCTCTGATGCTGATCCATTCTGCTGATAAAGAGAATGATCAGAAAATTGAACAATTGCGTCAAATCTACAAACAGAGATTTGAACAGGAATCCGTCATGCGTGTTGATAATAACGTCTGCGTTGATTTCTGATTTCCGGGGCGGAGAGGTTCTCTCCGCCCGTGGTTTCTGCAACCCGTTTTATAAAAACAGCCCGGCAAATGCCGCTGAAAGCAGACTGACCAGCGTTGACCCGTAGACCAGTTTCCAGCCGAAGCGTGATACAACGTTCCCTTGCTTCTCATCCAGACCTTTAATCGTACCTGCAACGATACCGATCGACGCGAAGTTAGAAAATGACACCAGGAAGACAGATAAAATACCCAGCCCGCGGGGAGTGAAATCAGCAGCAATCTTTTTCAGGTCGATCATCGCAACAAACTCACTTGAGACCAGCTTGGTTGCCATAATGCTTCCTGCATGCAATGCATCACTGGCCGGAATACCAATCAGCCACGCGAACGGATAAAACACATAACCCAGCAGTTGCTGAAAGCTATAGCCAAACAGGCTACTGCAGATAGCATTCACCGCAGAAATCAAAGCAATAAAACCGATGAGCATCGCGGTGATGATCATGGCGACTTTGAAGCCAGCCAGAATATACTCACCCAGCATTTCGAAGAAAGTCTGTTCTTCGTGCAATTTTTCCAGAGCGACAGGTTGCTGATCCTCATCATTACTCAGGGGGTTAATAATGGATAGCACGATAAAGGCACTGAACATGTTCAGTATTAAAGCAGCGACCACATATCTGGCATCGATCATTGTCATATAAGCGCCTACAATCGACAGCGATACGGTCGACATCGCTGTTGCTGCCATGGTGTACATACGGCGTGGTGACAGGTCTCCCAGGATACCTTTGTAAGCAATAAAATTCTCAGACTGCCCAAAAATCAGGGTACTGACAGCATTGAAGGACTCCAGCTTACCCATACCGTTGACTTTGGATAATGCGGTGCCGATAACCCGGATAAACAGTGGCAGGATCCGCCAGTGTTGAAGGATACCAATCAGTGCTGAGATAAAGACGATAGGGCAGAGTACCCCGAGGAATACAAAGGCCAATCCCTGATTCGCCATATCGCCAAAGACAAAATCGGTTCCCTGTGCCGCAAACCTGAGAATAGTTTCAAAAAAATCAGAAATACCAGAAACTAATATCGTTCCGCCGGATGAGTGAAGCAGAAAATAGGATAGTGCGCCTTCAATAACCATTAGCTGCAGTATTATCCGCGGCCGGATTTTTTTACGATCGTGACTGAACAGAAGTGCCAGAGAAAAAATGACAACAATGGCCAACAAAAAATGGAGTATATAAAGCATATCAATGCTATCCGCCTGACTGGAAAAGAAGCAGGTATTTAGCCACAACTCGCAACACATTTCACGTAATGTTTGAAATCATATTTTCTGGCCCGGCTTCCTGTTACAGGGAACCGGCTGTACACTTTTTACCCGCAGATTTCGGTGGTAACCAGGAGAAGGTATTCATTTTTCTGGTATCTGATCAGTCGCATATCTTCCGGAAGGAAAAGTATCGTTCTTCGCGTTTATGAGATTTTTTTAATTTCTGTTCTATATCCGGGAAGAATTTTATTTCAAAGATAATTTTATTACTCTATTTCTCCTTGCGAAATTAATCATTAAATAGGACTTTGTGGGAAATCATGAAATAATCCGTTTCTTTTGTTTTTTTATTCTGTTTTTTATAGTTGATTTTTAATCTTTGAGTGTTTATGGTGCATTTACTTTTAATAAGTTGCTTTTTTATTTACATATACTGAAATTTTATTTATCAATAATAATCTCCGGTGTATTAATTATTACCCTTCTGAACCTGACAGAGAAATATTCAGGGAGTTGATAATATGCTACTGAAGTACAGGGAAGTTGCGTTTTTTATTCTGATGATGAGTTTGACAGCATGCCGCGTTCAGTCGCCACCGACATATCCGGGATACTCATACGGTGAATTTATTTATCTTTCCTACTCCGCTAACGAAAGGATTGATCAGCTATGGGTAAAAAAGGGCGATAAGGTCCGTAAAGGCCAGACATTATTAACGATGGAAGCTTTTACAACGCGTAATACACTGGAAATCAGCGAAAAGGAATATCTGGCAGAGAAGGCGCGGCTGACGGATCTCATTTCCGGTGAAAGGCCAGCTGAGCTGGCCGTGATCCGGGCCCAGCTTGAAAGTGCGCTCTCAGAAGAAGAGTTAGCGAAAAAACAGTATACGCGGCTACAAAAGCTCTATCGTACCGGGGTTATTTCGGCGGATGAATGGCAAAAGTCTGCTGCCGGTTACCGGCAAAAAAGTGCCCGGGTAGAGGAGCTGAAATCCAGACTGGATGTCGGAAAACTACCCGCCCGGGATGCCCTGATTGAAAGTCAGCAATTACAGGTTGAGTCTGCCAGGTTACAAAGGGATAAAGCCCGTTGGGAACTGCAACAAAGTACGCTTATTGCGCCGCAGGATGCTCTGGTGTTCGATACCCTCTATCGGCCCGGTGAGCGGGTGATTGCCGGAAGACCGCTCATTAGTCTGCTTTCTCCTGAGAACGTTCGGGTACGCTTTTTTATTCCGGAAAAAGAGCTGGGTGCGTTACATACGGGAATGAAAGTTCAGTTGGTGTGTGATGGCTGTAAGCAATCCTATGCCGGCCGGATTAACTACATCAGCCCGGAAGCAGAATACTCTCCTCCGGTGATTTACAGCACTGAGCGCAGAGAAAAACTGGTGTATATGGCGGAGGCCGTGCCGGAAAAAAGTGCAGCAGCATTGATTAATATCGGGCAGCCTTACCGTGTGGAGATCATCCCGGATGAGTGAATATTGTATTGGTGTCACTGGTCTGAATAAATACTTTGGTGACCATCATGCCGTCAGGGATTTTTCACTGCATATTCATAAAGGGGAGATCCATGGGTTTCTTGGTCCGAATGGCAGTGGTAAGACAACCTCTATACGCATGATGTGCGGGCTTATTACTCCGGACTCCGGCTCGGGTTATTGCCTGGGCAAAGATATTTTCAGGCAGCGTGACGAAATAAAAAAATGTATCGGCTATATGAGCCAGCAATTCTCCATGTGGGGGAACCTGACGATCCGGGAAAATCTGCTTTTTATGGCTCGCCTTCATAATATCAGCCATAAAGCGCAATCTGTGGATAGAGTGCTTTCTGAACTTGGCCTGAGCTCGCGGCAGCATCAGCCTGCAAAGACGCTCTCCGGCGGCTGGAAACAACGTATGGCTCTGGCTGCATGCCTGGTACATCAGCCACAGGTGTTATTCCTGGATGAACCCACTGCCGGCGTTGACCCGCACTCCCGCAGAGATTTCTGGCAGATACTGCACCAGCTTTCTGCACAGGGTATCTCCATTCTTGTCAGTACCCACTACATGGATGAAGCCGAACGGTGTCACCGGTTGGCATACCTGGCCTACGGCGATTTATTAGCCAGTGGTACTGCGCAGTCAATTATCCGTCAGCAAAATCTGACTACCCTGCAGATAGCGGGTCAGGGGCTCTCTTTACTCGAAACCCGGTTACGTTCCTGTCCCGGTATTGAGCACACTATTATTCGCGGAAATTACCTGAACGTGACTTCGCGGGATAAAGAGCACCTGGTCACGATCCTGTCTGCTCTTGTTTCTGAACAACACACGATTTCTCCGGTGGTGACCTCACTGGAAGATGCGTTTTCATGCCTGATGAAATCTGATGCAAATAATAAACAGTAAGTTTTCTTTTATCCGCTGGCTGGCTGTCGTCATCAAAGAGTTACATGAATTAAGACGCGACAGAATCAGTATCCTGATGGTGTTTATGACCCCGCTTGCCCAGCTGATTATCCTGGGGTATGCCGTTAATATGGATCCCCACCGTTTGCCGTCGGCATTACTGAATTATGATACCGGGCCGTTGAGCCAGGTGTTTGTCAGTTCCGCCCAAAATACAGACTATTTTAATTTTCATCTTTTCCCGTCCCCTGAAGAGGCCCGGCAAGCCTTTGTCCGTGGTGATATTATGTTTATCCTGACAATACCTGAGGGCTTTACCCGTCAGGTTCTGCGCGGAGAAAAGCCCCGGATTTTAGTGCAGGGCGATGCCGTTGATCCGCTGGCCATCAATAATGCTCTCAGTGCCCTGACCGGTGCGACGAAAACTATGTTCAGAAATGATCTGCCGGAAGTCTTACGTGCAGAAGAGGGGGCTGGAGAGTTTGAGCTGGTCATACACCGTATGTTTAATCCTGAAGGGATCACGCAATATAATACGGTTCCCGGGATTATCGGTTCTGTCCTCAGTACCACACTGATCTTAATGACTGCACTGGCTGTGACGCGGGAAAGGGAAAATGGCGGGATGGAGAGCCTGCTCATATCTCCGGTGACAGGAATGGAAGTGATCCTGGGGAAAATCACGCCCTATGTCATTATCGGCGGTTTTCAGTCGGTAATGATCCTCTTATCTGCACTTTTTCTGTTTAAGATACCGATGCTCGGCAGTGTTTTTTTGCTATTTGTCGTACTCATTATTTTTATCTTTCTCTGCCTGGCCATCGGGGTCACCATCTCCGGTATTGCCAAAAATCAGTTACAGGCGTTACAGCTGTCTTCATTTTATTTTATTCCCTCGGTTATGCTCTCAGGATTTATCAGCCCCTTTATCAGTATGCCGGTGTGGGCGCAGTGGATTGGGGCCTGCCTGCCATTAACCTGGTTTATTCGCCTGATAAAAGGGGTGATGCTGAAGGGATATACCGCCAGTGAACTTATGCCAGAGCTACTGGCTCTGGCTTCATTAGCGATGATCACGCTCTTTATCGCTGCCATCAGTTACCGTAAAACGCTGGACTGATCGTTCCGGCATAGGCATAAGGCAGTGAAATCCGTATAATGCGCAGCCAGTTAATAGCCGTCGGAGAAAGAACATGCGTCCAGCAGGCCGTAGTGCACAACAGGTGCGTCCAGTCACCCTGACCCGCCATTACACCAAACATGCTGAAGGTTCAGTGCTGGTGGAATTCGGGGAAACCAAAGTACTTTGTACGGCCACAGTGGAAGAAAGTGTCCCGCGTTTTCTGAAAGGAAAAGGCCAGGGATGGGTAACCGCAGAGTACGGTATGTTACCGCGTTCTACCCATAGTCGTATGGCCAGGGAAGCCGCGAAAGGGAAACAGGGGGGAAGAACCCTTGAAATCCAGCGTCTGATCGCACGTTCTTTGCGTGCTGCTGTGGATTTACAGGCTCTGGGTGAATATACCATCACTCTGGATTGTGATGTGATCCAGGCTGACGGCGGCACCCGTACTGCATCTATTACCGGTGCCTGTGTGGCATTGGCCGATGCACTGAATGCCCTCGTGGCTGCCGGGAAACTGAAAGCCAACCCGATGAAAGGTATGGTCGCTGCGATTTCTGTCGGCATTGTAGAGGGAGAAGCTGTCTGTGATCTCGAATATGTAGAAGACTCAGCAGCAGATACCGATATGAATGTTGTCATGATGGAAGATGGCAGAATGATCGAAGTGCAGGGGACGGCAGAAGGCGAACCGTTCAGCCACGAAGAATTGCTCAGCCTGTTGGCCCTGGCGCGTGGCGGTATTGATACCCTGATCGATGCACAAAAGGCTGCGTTAGCGATCTGACAGACAGGCGACCCCCGGGTCGCTTTTTTTATATGAGGAATAAAATGAAACCCTGGCAACGTGAATTTATTGAATTTGCACTGGATAAACAGGTTCTGAAGTTTGGCGAATTTACGCTGAAATCAGGACGTAAGAGCCCTTACTTCTTTAATGCAGGTCTCTTTAATACCGGACGGGATTTAGCCCGCCTGGGCCGTTTTTATGCACAGGCGCTCACGGACTCAGGGATCAGCTTCGATTTACTTTTCGGACCCGCCTATAAAGGTATTCCGATTGCCACGACGACAGCAGTGGCGCTGGCCGATCATCATGACCACGATGTTCCTTACTGCTTTAACCGGAAGGAAGCTAAAGATCATGGTGAAGGCGGCTTATTAGTCGGCAGCCCGTTACAGGGAAGGATCATGCTGGTGGATGATGTCATCACGGCCGGTACGGCTATCCGTGAATCGATGGAAATTATTGCGGCGCATAAAGCCACCCTGGCCGGAGTATTAATTTCACTGGATCGCCAGGAACGGGGCCGCGGTGATATTTCTGCCATTCAGGAAGTTGAGCGTGATTATCAGTGCCAGGTGACGTCAATCATTTCCCTGAATGATCTCATCTGCTATCTGGAAGAGAAACCGGAAATGGCAGAGCATCTGACAGCCGTACGTGCATACCAGCAACAATACGGCATCTGACGTCTTTAATAATCTAGCGGGCAAGCAGCCCGCTGAATTATTGAAGCTGCATTGCCAGTAAGGGCCAGCGGCTTTCGAACTCAGCAGTCGGACGGAAGCGGAACTCTGATCTGACAAACCGCGAAAGTAACCCTTCACAAAATGCCAGTAACTGGCTGGCCAGCAGAGTTTCATCTGTCATGAAACCTTCGCCCTCACGCAGTTTTTTCTCACGCATGACCAGACGCAGCTGTACTTCAATACGTTCAAATAATTGATTAATTCTGTCCTGCAGACGGTCTTGCTCAAACATCAGCGCATGTCCGGTAAGAATGCGTGTCAGCCCGGGGTTACGCTCACCGAAACCCAGGATTAACTGGATAATCAGTTTTAACCGCATCAGCGTTTCTTTTTCATCATTCAGAATAAGATTGATGCGGGTAATCAGACTGTCTTCGATAAACTCGATAAGACTGTCAAACATTTTTGTCTTGCTTGGAAAGTGGCGATACAGAGCTGCCTCTGAGACGCCTACATTCGCAGCCAGCTTAGCGGTTGTTATACGCTGACTACCATCCCCGGACTCCAGCATCTGCGCCAGTGCCTGCAAAATCTCTTCGCGACGATTCCGTTTCGCGTTCTTTTTTTCTGCCATGTGTTAAAGGACCCCTGAAAATCACCTTAAAACGCTGTACCGGTTCACTAACTCCGGAGTACCGGTGCCGTGTTGAGTGGCTTTTTTTACTGGCCACTTTTTGTGAGCACACAAGTTCCGGTTCATGTTATCTGTTGCCAGGGAACCGGAAGATGAAAGGTACAGAAGTTGCTGCTGATAAATTACTGACGACCGGAGTGACCAAAGCCGCCTTCACCGCGTTCACTGGTATTGAATTCTTCAACCAGGTTGAACTCAGCCTGTACGACCGGGACAAAGACTAACTGTGCAATGCGATCCCCTGGCTGGATGGTAAATGCCTCCTGAGCGCGATTCCAGACGGAAACCATGAGCTGCCCCTGGTAGTCAGAATCGATCAACCCGACCAGGTTTCCCAGAACGATACCGTGCTTATGCCCAAGCCCGGAACGTGGCAGGATCACAGCGGCCAGCTGAGGGTCAGCGACGTGGATAGCCAGTCCGGTCGGTAACAAGGTGGTGTCACCTGGCTGAAGGGTTAACGGTGCATCGATACAAGCCCGTAAGTCGAGACCCGCAGATCCCGGGGTGGCATAAGCCGGCAGCGGGAATTCTTTCCCGACACGCGGGTCGAGGATTTTAATGTCGATTTTTTTCTTCATAAAGGCGGACTATCTCGTCTAATAATTGCTGGCCAAGGAGTTGTTTCGTACTAAGGGGTAGTACTTTCTCTCCCTCCTGCCAAAAAAGGTGAAGCGCATTATGGTCACTTTTGAATCCTTGTTCAGTCAGAGACACATCATTGGCGCAAACTAAATCCAGCTGTTTTCGTATTCTTTTCTGCCGGGCGTATTCTTCCACATTACGTGTTTCCGCCGCAAATCCGACCACATAGGGGCGATACTGTTCCAGTGCTGCGACACCGGCAACAATGTCCGGATTTTTAACCAGTTGTAGCATCAGTGAGTCATCACTTTGCTCTTGTTTTTTTATTTTATCACTGGCTATGGTTGCCGCCCGATAATCAGCGACAGCCGCAGTGCTGATAAAGATATGCTGCTGACGGATATCCGTCATGACGGCCGCTTGCATATCAAGCGCCGTCGTTACGTCGATACGTCTGACGCCGTGCGGGGTGGGTAATACTACCGGTCCGGCAACCAGCGTAACACTGGCACCACGTCGGGCAGCGGCATCTGCGATGGCAAACCCCATTTTACCTGAGCTGTGGTTCGTAATATAGCGCACAGGATCCAGGGCTTCCTGTGTCGGGCCTGCAGTGATCATTACGTTCAGATGTTGCAAATCTGTGACAGCACCGGCAAGGCAAATAGCATGGCGAACGATCTCATCCGGGTCAAGCATTCTTCCCAGGCCGATATCACCACAAGCCTGGCTTCCGCTGTCCGGTCCCCAGAGATGTATTCCGTGTTTCTCAAGGCGATGCAAATTTTCCTGAGTAATTGACGAACGGTACATTTGCTGGTTCATTGCCGGTACTACCGCGACAGGCGCAGCGGTGGCCAGACAGGCTGTGGTCACCAGGTCGTTTGCCATTCCCTGACCGATACGGGCGATAATATCTGCAGTAGCCGGCGCGATAATGACGAGATCTGCCCATTTTGCCAGTTCAATATGTCCCATCGCCGCTTCGGCGGCTGGATCCAGCAGATGATCAAGCACCGGGTAACCACTGACAGCCTGCAAACTCAGGGGGGTAATAAATTCCTTTGCGGCATCCGTCATCATGACTCTGACGTCGGCGCCCCGTTCGCGCAAACGGCGTACCAGTTCCGGAGTTTTATAGGCGGCGATACCACCGCTGATCCCCAGCAGGATCTTTTTACCGACTAATTCCATCATTTTCGCCTCATGTTTGTCCCCGTTGCCGTAAAGCCCGGCCACGACAACGGCATTTTATCATATTCACGGTCCGGCAAAACGGTTAAGGGTACAGAATGTGGCTTACGGTCCGGTTAGCAATACGGTGCTGTTTTTCCGCGATACCCGATCAGCGCTCTGTGATCCCGTGCCGCCTTTCTGCCGGTGTCCATAGAATCCGGCGGGACAGTGCAATACAGTGCAGAGAACGGAGAGGAGGTGACTATGGATGAACTACTACCCAGAGAAAAGCTGAGCAGATTTGGTGCAGAGGCGTTAACGGATACAGAACTGCTGGCGATATTTTTGCGTACAGGCGTCACAGGGATGGGGGTGATGGCGCTGGCAGAGGCGATTCTGAAGCAATTCGGTTCATTATATGCACTCATGAGCGCAGGGAAAGAAAATTACCTGGCGGTACACGGTATTGGCATGGCAAAAATGACCCAGTTGCTTGCGGTGACTGAACTTAGCCGCCGTTTTTTTCAGGCACAACTGCATACCGTGTCAGTGCTGGAAGACCCGGGCGCGACCTGGAATTATTTGGCCAGTCAGTTATCCCACCAGGAACGTGAAATTTTTATGGTGATCTTCCTGGATAATCAGCATCGGGTCCTGTCAGCCCAGAAAATGTTCACGGGTTCACTTAACAGTGTAGAGGTGCATCCACGGGAAATTGCCCGTGAAGCGTTGAAAATTAATGCAGCGGCATTAATACTGGCCCATAATCACCCCTCCGGAATAGCCGAACCTAGTCAGGCCGATAAAGACGTGACTCAACGTATTCATCAGGTCTGCAGGTTACTGAACATAAGGCTTTTAGACCATCTGGTGATCGGCAAAGGGCAATATGTCTCTTTTGCGGAACAGGGCTTGCTTTAGTATAAAAAGCGCGCATTCATTGCGGGGTACAGGCGAAAAACAGTAGTTTTTCGCCGATCCGAAGAGATCTTTATCTGTTCGGGACTTGAGCGTTTGCCCCGCAGAGCGTATACTACGCCACCTTTGAGAATCTCGGGTTTGGCGTTTAGGCCTGCTCAGCGGGTTCGCATTGAACTCGCCTGGATGGGTTAAAAGCCTGACGAGGCGGCCAGAACCTAAGTACAAAGCTCGAGCTGATTTGATTTTTGGAGATATGACATGTCACGAGTCTGCCAAGTAACTGGCAAGCGCCCGGTGAGCGGAAACAACCGTTCCCACGCACTGAACGCGACGAAACGCCGTTTCCTGCCTAACCTGCACTCACACCGTTTCTGGGTTGAGAGCGAAAAGCGTTTTGTTACCCTGCGTGTATCTGCTAAAGGTATGCGTATTATTGATAAAAAGGGCATTGATTCTGTATTAGCAGACATCCGTACCCGCGGTGAGAAGTACTAAGGAACTAAATCATGGCTAAAGGTATTCGTGAGAAGATCAAGCTGGTTTCTTCTGCTGGTACAGGTCACTTCTATACCACTACGAAGAACAAGCGTACTAAGCCGGAAAAACTGGAACTGAAAAAGTTCGATCCAGTTGTCCGTCAGCACGTTGTCTACAAAGAAGCTAAAATTAAATAATTTTGGTATTCTGAAAAAACCCGGCTCCGGCCGGGTTTTTTGTTTTCCGGGCCTGCAATTATCGTGTGTAAGGAGTATCGATGCCTGAACTACCTGAAGTAGAGACCAGTCGCCGGGGGATTGAACCTCATCTCACTGGCGCGACCGTACTTCATGCTGTGGTACGGAATTCCAGACTGCGCTGGCCCGTCTCCCCTGAAATCCTGTCACTCAGTGATCAGCCGGTACTGAGCGTGCAGCGCCGTGCGAAATATTTGCTACTGGAGTTACCGGAAGGCTGGATCATTATTCATCTGGGCATGTCCGGTAGTCTGCGGGTTTTGCCGGAAGAGTTACCGCCCGGAAAGCACGATCATGTGGACCTGGTCATGAGTAACGGCAAAATTCTGCGTTACACCGACCCCCGACGATTTGGTGCCTGGCTATGGGAGCGTGATCTCTCGACCAGCAGGGTACTCTCACACCTGGGGCCGGAGCCATTAAGCGAGGCCTTCACCGCCAGCGGGTTACAGGAGAAGTCACGGCGTAAGCGCATCGCTATCAAGCCCTGGCTGATGGATAATAAGCTGGTCGTGGGAGTAGGAAATATCTATGCCAGTGAATCTTTATTTGCTGCAGGTATCCTGCCGGACAGACTGGCCTGCGAGTTAACTGATAGCGAAGCCGCGACGTTGGTGAATTGTATTAAGCAGGTTCTGCAGCGGTCTATTGAGCAGGGCGGCACCACATTACGTGATTTCTTACAGACCGACGGAAAGCCTGGCTATTTTGCACAGGAGCTGCAGGTTTATGGCCGGGCCGGAGAACCCTGCCGTCAGTGCGGCAGCCTGATCCTCAGCGGCCGGCACGCACAGCGCAGCACGTACTGGTGCCCTGAATGCCAGCGTTAGTCGTTCAGCTTACTCAATAGCGCCTGACAGGTTTCCGGAGTGACAAATCCGGAGATATCCCCATGATGGCGGGCCACCTCTTTTACCAGAGACGAAGAGATAAAAGCATAGGCTTCGGCGGGGATCAGGAAGATACTTTCCAGGCCGGGTAATAAGTGATTATTCATCAGGGCCAGCTGACGTTCGTAGTCAAAGTCAGAGACGGAACGTACGCCCCGGATCAGGACATTTGCCTGCTGTTTTCTCGCGAAATCCGCCATCAGCTCACTGAAGCCTGTCACCTCGACATTGGACAGATGACAGGTTGCCTGTTGTGCCAGCGTCACCCGTTCTTCAAGCGTAAACATGGGTTGTTTCGTGCTGTTATACGCAATCGCCAGAATGACGTGGTCAAAGAGTCGGGAGGCCCGGGTAATGATATCCAGATGTCCCAGCGTCAGGGGATCAAAGGTTCCGGGATAAATCGCTCGGGTAGTCATCGCGGTCTCCGTCACTTCGTCCGGGTTAATGCCCAGAGTATGGCATATTTATTAAACGTATATTGCGCATTTACCAGCGCAAGTATCCACCCCTGACGGCCATCCAAAAAACCAGACCGCAGAATGGCTGTTTTCAGCCATGCCGCCACGGTATGGCTGTAGACAGAAAAGAGTCCACAGCGGCGGCCCTGTCGGGCACGTTGCTGTGCCCAGGCATTCGCATAGGCTAATTGCTTCTGTTGAAAATGATGCAGGTCGCGGCAGGTTAAATGCTGCAGATCGCCTGAAAGCCTGATGACCGCTGCACCCGGATGTTCGAGAGATTCATGCACCAGATGGGAATTATAGGTAAAGCTGGCAGGGTAAAGACGAGTAACCCTGTCCGGGTACCAGCCACTGTGTCGCATATAACGTCCAAGGAACCAGTTACTGCGTGCAATGCTGTAAACCTGGTGTGCCTGTGGCGGTTGTGACAAGAGCGTTTCAATCGACTGACGTAGTTCAGGCGTCACCCGTTCATCCGCATCAATCATCAGGATCATATCGCCGCTGGCGTATTGCTGGGCCTGCTGACGTTGGGGTCCGAAGCCGGGCCACTGAGTGTTCCGGAATACTTTGGCCCCCGCCTGACGGGCAATTTCACAGGTCTGATCGGTGCTTCCGGAGTCCAGTACAACGATTTCATCGGCCCAGTCCACAGAGGCCAGGCATTCCGGGATCAGCTCTGCTTCATTTTTTGTGATCATCACGACAGAAAGGCGCTGGCGAGTATTCATCAGTGTGTCCGTGGCGGAAGGTGAGGTTCAAGGAGATCCACTAAGCGTTGCAAGGCCCCCTGATTCCTGCGTAAAACGTCAACAGCATGGTGGCCAAGGTAGCGGCGGTAATCATCATCCTGTAATAATTTACTGACTTCACTGGTCAGAGAGTCGGTATCCGTTACTGTCAGCATACCCTGAGCATCCTGCAGCTTGCTGCAGATATCCTTAAAATTCCAGATATAAGGACCCATGATGACCGGAATAGCATGCGCCGCAGGTTCAAGGGGGTTATGACCGCCACGCTCGACCAGACTGCCGCCGACAAAAGCCAGATCGGCAATACCGTATAGCAACATAAGCTCACCCATCGTATCGCCTATCACAACCCGGGTGCCGGCCGACGGTATTTCACCACTGCTACGGGTGATATAGCTGAGACCGGCTTTTTGCGTCAGGGAAACAGCCTCCGGAAAACGTTCAGGGTGACGGGGCACGAGGATCAGTAGCAAATCCGGGTACTGCCGGAGCAGACGCTGATGGCTATCCAGAATAATACTTTCCTCACCTTCGTGGGTGCTGGTGGCTATCCAGACCGGCCGACGCGGAGCCCATTGACGACGTAAGGTGACGGCCCTGGCAGCCAGTTCCGGCGTGACTGAAATATCAAATTTCAGGCTGCCGGTCACGGCCAGGTGACTGCGTTTCAGGCCCAGCGCAACAAATCGTTCACCATCCTCAGCATTCTGGGCAGCAATAAGCGTAATACTACCCAGCAGGCGTTGCATAAAACGCCCCAGCTTCTGATAACCGCGGAACGAACGTTCAGATAATCGCGCATTCGCGATAACCAGCGGGATGTTCCGTTGGTGCAATATATGAATGAGTCCCGGCCAGAGCTCGGTTTCCATGATAATCATCAGCCGTGGTTTGGCGGTATTCAGAAAACGGTGCGTTGCTCCGGGTAAATCGTAGGGAAGATAGACATGACCGACATCTTTCCCAAAAGCCGACTGGGCACGCTCTGAGCCGGTAGGGGTCATGGTGGTCACCGTAATCGGAAGCGAGGGATAACGATGACGCAGTGCTCTGACCAGCGGTACGGCAGCCAGGGTCTCTCCGACAGACACGGAATGCAGAACGATACCTTCCGGCCTGACTTTGCCTTCGCAAAACCCATAGCGTTCTGCCCAGCGTTTACGGTAGGCAGGTGCTTTTCGGCTACGAATAAGTAATTTAACCCATATAAAGGGTTGAATCAGATAAAGAATTGTCTGGTATAAACGCAACAACATTATATGAATTCGGCTTGGGATGTTACAGGTATGGTAGCATAAATGTCAGTTATTGTGGATGTACCGGAACCGGCCCTGATAGGGATGAAAAGGTATAAGTCTGAAATTTAGCACAAAAAAAACGCAAATTTTAAGTGTCTTATCGTGACTTACCAAAATCGTTATAGTATTCAACCAGCGTTTTACCGCTGAAACGGTGATGTATGGTTTCAAAGAGTGCTGTAAGATCATCATATAATGCATCTATGCTGCTTTTACTCTGAAAGGTCGGGCTTCCCCCTGGCATGAATTCAGATGAGTGAAGCATAAATTCAACATAATCCTGACCAGCCGATAAATTCCGGTCGACTACCCGCAACATATCGTTAAGATTATTGCGGGCAGGCCTAAGCCAATAGACTGAAGGAGAACGTTTTTTTCCTCTGATTGCATCTATTTTTTGCTTTAGTGCAGTAATGAGTGCTGAATGCTTGTAATCTGTACTCATTGGGATCTCAAGCAGGGGACTTTGACCTGGTTGCGAGATATTTTCAGGATCCAGAAAGTAGGCATTTTGAGGAAAGTTTGTATAATTACTGCCGCCGGTACCCGCAGGATTACCTTTATTAAACATCCAGTTAACACGTGGTGTGACGGAGCAGTCAACCTGGTAACCAAACTCTATCAACGTTTGTGCGTAGTATTCGTTAAATGCCCATCTTCCTGCTCTGTGACTACGCATTTTAACCTGAAATGTATTTTCTAACAGGTCAGTCATAAATCCTATTTTCGATTTTATGATATTTTCCGGATATTCAATAAGATAAGGTTGATGTTTCCAGTCATCATCTGTTAACTGATATTCCGGCGGGCTGTTCCATGCATGCAGGTGCATGCCAATTTCACCTACCCCGCGAGTAATTACGTCGTTAGCAAACTCAACATAGGCAGAGTCAGTTGCCATCTCATAGTTTGTCAGCCAGGTAGGCTTGAAACCATATTTTTCACATAAAGACTGGAATCTTGGGAGATAAGCAGAATTTTCGGTAGTAATTTTTTTATGATTAGACCAGAGGTTATCTCCCTCTGTATCAATAGTGATAAGAAATGCAGGCTTATTCATATCTTCCTCGTCAAAATTATCAAAAATAAATCCCCGTCTCAGGGAGATAAATACGATAAGTGATAATTTATATACTTTTAACTTCCAGAGTATTTATTAATTCCTGGTATACTTCTTCTACCGTAATAGCTTTCAACGGTTCTTCATTGTCGGTAACACGCTTATCATCCGCAGGTAAATATATACATGTATGTAAATCAGGATCCTGATAAGGCCCGGTATAATTAGGGTTTGCAGTTACAAACAGACTTAGTGTAGGCGTTTTTAACGCAATTGCCAGGTGCAATGGACCAGTGTCACCAGTGACGAGAACATCCATCGAATCAATAATGCCGAGTAATTCGGGTAGCGTTGTTTTACCGACATAATTGCGAATAATGCCTTTTAAAGCAGGGGCAGCAAACTGTATTACCTGGTGCGCAAGTTCAGTTTCATCCTGACTTCCAATGAGAACAATCTCGGTATTCGAATATTTTTTTGAGATTTTCTCCGCGAGTTCAGAAAAAAATACAGGCGGCCAGCAACGAATTTTTTCTGAGGCACCCAGCTGAAAACCGATACGCTTCGTTGAAGAGTCTTTAGGATGGGTAGTGTACGTGCAGGGTACTGCCATATCAGAGTTACTGATATCACAACCAAGCTCAGAAACCAGCTGCATCTTCCTTCTGATAATGTGTACGTCAAGCTCATCCAAACCGTAAACCAGCCAACGGGACATGATACCTATACTTTTCGAATAATTATCACGTATTAAGTACTGACAGCCGATCATACCGGCACTCAGAATGTCATAGGGCAAATGAGAATGCAGCATTACAGCAAGCTCAGGAGAAAATACTTTTGCTGCTTTGACAAAAGCAGGTAATGTACTGACTTTATTATTCCAAAATATTACTTCATCATAAAACTCTCTGCTTTCAAGTAGTTGTGTGTATTTTGGGTGGGCCACTAACGTGATATGCGCCGTTGGATAATGTTGTCGTATAGCCCTTAATGCGGGTGTGTTAAACATATAATCACCCAGAGCTGTAGTAGAGTAGATCAGGATTGAGCGAAACTTTTTTTCTGAAAGTTGTTGCCGTTTATCTGCGGAGGATGCCGCACGCCCATGCAACACCTTTAGCCAAAAGTCTGCTAGCCTGATTTTTAGTCTTTTACTCTCTCTCATTGTCTACGGGTTCACTTATGAAGGCGAAAGCATCTATTAGAAAATTAAGGAGGGTATTAAGCAATATAAATTTCCATAGGTTACTGTCCGTGAGGGTAAAACTTAACCACTCCTGAAGCGAAAACAGCAGGTAAAATCCGAAGAAAATCTCCCGGAACCTTCTGAATATGTCATATTTTGCTTAGCATGTAACCCATGTTCAGTGGCAGTACATATGAAAATTCTAATAAAATGTAAATTCCTTTGTTCTTTTAAAGTGCAGTCATCAGGCTGACTCAGAGGAAAAAGGAACTAAGCGCTTGTAACATAATTTTTGCTAAGGGGCGGTCACGTGAGCCACTTTATTTGGTAAAGTGTGAGAAGTGAAATTTTTTGACCCGAAAAGGATTATTTCAGCTATTTGAAGGCCATAGGGTCGAACGAATTGAAAAGTTGAGGGTCGAAGTGAAAAGGCAGATATTTTTATAAGTACATCAATGAGATAGTGCTAATAAGGTGTTCTAATTTACGATAAGCGACAAGTATGAGTCATTCTTCTATACCATCAACTTCCCCACAGAGAATACTGGTCATTAAGCTTCGTCATCATGGTGATATGTTATTGATAACTCCTGTGATTACCACGCTTCATGCTAACTATCCTGATGCCAGAATCGATGTTCTGATGTACAAAGAGACTGAATCAATGCTGGCGAATAACCCTGTAATTCATCAATGCTTCACCATAGATCGAACATGGAAAAAGCAGGGGGTATACCAGCATCTCTGTCACGAGTGGCGATTATTACATGCATTAAGAAATCAACGATATGACTTAGTCATTAATCTTGCAGATCAATGGCATAGCGGTTTAATCTCCAGGTATACCGGCGCTCATCAGAGGTTAGGTTTTGATTTTCCAAAACGTAAAGGGATGTTTTGGGGGCTTTGCCATACGAAGTTAGTTTCAGTGGCAGAGCATCCGTCATTACACACAGTTGAGCAAAACCTTTCAATTCTGAAGCCCCTGAACATAGCCAAAATCAGCAGTAAGGTTACGATGAATTACCATCCTGCTGATGAAAAATATGTTCTTGAGTTACTAAAAAAGGAAAGTATCGGAAGTCGCTATATTGTCGTGCATCCGTCATCACGCTGGTTCTTTAAGTGCTGGACTGAGGATAAAATTGCAAGAATAATTAATATCTTGTGCGACGAAGGGCATCAGGTTGTTATTACTTCCGCTCCGGATAATGCAGAAATGGAGATGGTGCAAAAGATATTATCGCTTTGTCATAGTGATAATATAGTATCACTCTCCGGAAAGATCACTTTGCCACAATTAGCCTGTCTTATTGATAATGCTGAATTATTTATTGGTGTGGATTCTGTTCCAATGCATATGGCAGCGGCATTAGAAACGCCTTATGTCGCTTTGTTTGGCCCGTCGAAAATAATACTTTGGCGTCCCTGGGGAGGGACCGGTGAAATGATTTGGGCCGGAGATTTCGGAACCATCCCTGACCCTGATGATGTGATGACAAATACCCCGGAACGCTACCTGGATTTAATACCGGTGGAGCCTGTTTTAGCTGCAGTGAGAAAACTACTAAAATGAAAGAAATTCGCTTAGCTATCATCCGTCAAAAATATCGCCCTGATGGCGGTGCTGAAAGGTTTATATCCAGAGCGTTGGAAGCTTTAAATGATAAAAAGATAGAGCTTAATGTTATTACTCGTCAATGGCAGGGCGACGTAAACCCCGACTGGAATATATTTATCTGTAATCCAAGGAAATGGGGGCGGGTTAGTCGTGAGCGCGGGTTTGCTCGTTCCGCCAGGATTATTTGGGAACAACAGAGATTTGATATTGTTCAGAGCCATGAACGTATTGCTGGCTGTGATATTTATCGTGCCGGTGACGGAGTGCATCGCCGGTGGTTAATACAACGTTCCAGAATTTTATCAGGCTGGAAAAAAAATCAACTCATGAGAGACAGATATCATCTGTCTGTTATGCAGGCTGAGTATGAAATGTATACTTCACCAAAGTTGAAAGCTGTTATTTGTAATTCTGAAATGGTAAAGAAAGAAATCATCGAAGAGTTTTCAGTTCCGGCTGATAAAATTCATGTGATCTATAATTCTATAGACTCTACGAAATTTTGCCCTGCTAACTCATTAGACCGTGAGAAATTTCGTCAAATTCATGGGATTCCAACCCTGGCACATTGCATGATTTTTGTAGGGTCGGGTTTTGAAAGGAAAGGGTTAAAAGCGGCTATTGAAGCAATTTCATCGACGGATAGCCACTTACTGGTTGTCGGTAAAGATAAAATGGAGAAGCAGTACAGGGAGCTGGCTAAGCGACTTGGATGTGATGAAAGAATCCACTTCGCCGGAGTACAGTCGGATACATTACCTTTTTATCAGCTATCTGATGGTTTAATTTTACCAACTCTTTATGATCCCTTCCCCAATGTTATTCTGGAAGCAATGGCATGTGGTTTACCAGTGATTACAAGCACGCATTGTGGAGGTGCTGAGTTTATAGAGTCAGGCGTTAATGGTTTTGTTGTCGATGCGCTTGATATTCGTGGTTTAACCAAAGCCATTCAACAGGTATCAATACCCGCTTTGAGGTCAAGTATGGGCCAGCAGGCAAGGATGAAAGTATTACCTTTTAGCCCTGGCAAACTTTCCAAATCACTATTAGAACTATATCAGGGGATCTTATGAAAAAAACAATAGTTTTTATTATTGACGGTCTCCCCGGGGGGGGTGCGGAAAAAGTGGTATTAACACTTGCTGAAGGACTCGTTAAAGCAGGGAATACTGTTATTTTAGTATCACTGGATAAACGGTGTGACTATAAAATACCTGAGGGTATTCATTATGTATTAAGTGAGGATGAGAAAAAGAAGGGTATTTTCAGGAAAATTACTGAAATAAGCCGGCGCGCTGAAAAATTATATGAGTGCCTTAATGCTATCAGTGAGAGGTTTGATACCCCCGATTTAATATTATCTAACTTACATAAAACGGATCGCATTGTATCAAAAGTCAAAGGTATAGAAAAACTTAATGTCTGGTACTGTATACATGGTGTATTTTCTAAGTCCTACTTAGCTGACAAAAATATAATCTCCTGTTTAATAAAAAAAATAAAAATAAGAAGGGTTTATGAAGGTAAGAAAATTATTACTGTATCAGATGCGGTATTTGATGACTTAATTGGAAATGTTAAAGTTAATATATCAGAGCACCGAACCATCTATAATCCTTTTAATCTCCGGGAAATAAAGGATCTTTCAATGAAAGAGAATCCTTTTGAAGGGATGGATTATATAGTCCACATTGGAAGGTTTCATGATGTCAAAAGACATGACAGGCTCCTGGAGGCATATTCTTCAGCCAGCATCACCTCTAAATTAGTTATTGTTGGTCAGGGTGATAAGGAAAAAGAGTCAGATATACGAAATAAAATAAAAGAACTAAAATTAGAAGGCAGAGTATTACTTGCCGGTTTCCATAAAAATCCGCTACCGATTATAAAAGGAGCAAAGCTAACCGTTCTGAGTTCAGATAGCGAAGGCTTGCCAGGGGTAATTATCGAGTCCCTTATTTGCGGAACGCCAGTGGTTACTACACGTTGTCCCGGAGGTGTCCGGGAAATAATGTCCGGGGAATTATCAAAATTCACCACAGAGTTAAATTCTGTCAGTTTAGCCGCTATGATAGCTTCGGTGTATAAAAAACCCTATAAAATAAAAAAAGAAATGTATGAAAAATTTGATACTCAATTAATTATCGAAGATTATGAAAGGCTAATAGATTAGAGATATGGGAAGATGGTCACCTTCCCATATTGTATGTAAATCAATCAGAGGCCTGCTAGTTTTTTCTGGAAGCGCCATGAGTCTTTGAGCATATCTTCAAGAGAATATCTCGCACTCCAGTTTAGTACTTCTTTCGATTTATTAATTTCTGCCCAGCATTCCGCTATATCACCACTTCTTCGTGGATAAAACCTGAAAGGAATTTTAACAGAATTAACTTTTTCGAAAGTATGAATAATATCCAGAACGGAATATCCAACACCAGTACCCAGATTAAAAATGGACAGTTTTCCTAAGTTTCCGATTTCCGTTAATGCAACAAGATGGCCTTTGGCTAAATCCATAACGTGGATATAGTCACGAATTCCGGTACCATCGTGAGTTGGGTAGTCATTACCATACACTTTCAAATGGTCTATTTCTCCAGCTGCAACCTGATTGATATAAGGTATCAGATTGTTAGGTATCCCTTTGGGGTTTTCGCCTATTAGCCCTGATGGGTGTGCACCTACGGGATTAAAATATCGAAGTATAATAATAGAAAGATGAGGTAAAGATATGGCTGTATCCTGTAATATTTTTTCAGCGATGAGTTTTGATGTTCCATAAGGATTGGTTGTATTACCAATCGAAGATTCTTCATTAACAGGCATTATGTTTTTTGCATCATAGACTGTTGCAGAGGAACTAAAAATGAATTTCTTTACATCAAATTCTTTGATGATATCCAGGATGGATAAAAGGGACCCTATATTATTATCGTAATATTCTATAGGTGAATTTATAGATTCAGAAACTGACTTTAGTGCCGCAAAATGAATGACACTATCGATTTTATTATCAAGGAATATATTACGTAGGCTGCTCTTATCTCTTACATCAGAGTTATAGAATTTTATCTTCTTACGGGTTATAAGTTCAATTTTTTCTAATACATCTAAGGATGAGTTACTTAAGTTGTCAACAGCTATTATATCATTGCCTTCCTCCAGCAATGTAATAATAGTGTGTGAACCTATATATCCGATACCGCCAGTTACGAGAATGCTCATAATATCTCCATATGAGAATCTTTATTCGATTCCTGTAGTAATATATGAATGGCAATTAAAATACTAATTATGGTTGCAAATCTGTAGTCTATAAATAATGTATCTGTGAGTCCAAGTGTAATCACCGGAAGCGTGACGAAGAACAAAAGGGATAATTGTTTATATTTAATGCTTATAAAAATTAGCAGTCCAAAAAATATAATCAGTGCTATGCTACCACTTATCCCTTGTAAGGATGTGGACTCAATTATATCATTATGTAGATGATATTTTAAGCTGGATATAGCCTCCGGATTACCATGTTCGTATTTATTAATGTATGCTGTGTTCATTTGGTATCTGTTATAGGCGCTTGTACCAAATGGGCTTTGTTCAATTGTATTAATTCCTGCTTTCCACATGCTTATTCTCGCACCTATTGAAGTATTATTATACCCCGAGTTATAGCTATGGACTTCACTAAAAATACCGATGATTCTGTTTGTAGAGCTATGAGATGATAGTGTAATTAATACAATAGGAATGATGGCTATTAGCAATTTTTTTAAATCTATTTTACTCCGATCCCTTGATTGAAAGTAATAGAGTATTAATACTACAGGGTAGAGCAGTAAAGTAGATCTTGTTTCCGTTAATGATAATACAGAAGTGCTCATTATTATTATCAATAGGAAAAACAATTTTTTAATTTTGTCTGATAGTTCTAAGCTACTAAGGCATGACAAAGTAACAAGTGTTTGAAGCAGGTATATATAGGCAGACATTGTCGCTACAGTATTTATGGATAGCCGACCTTCAGGTTCTTTAAAAAACAGGTAAAAAGAAATCATACTTGAATAGAAAAAACCAATAATTATTATTTTTGACATGATATTTATTGTTTTTCTATTGGAGTATCTTAATAGAAAAGGTATTGAGAATATTAATAATGATCCTATGAAAAGCCTGTGGGAGGTTTCTTTGTATTGGATAAAGCTACCTGTGATGTTTGTTTCCGGAAATCTTAATAACCAAACAGACTGGCTGGCAGATATTAATAACAGACCTATAGCGATAAACTGATACGGAGAGAGTGTTTTTTTTTTATACGTAATCAGATATGCTATCAGAAGCACTGTTGTTGCTAAAAATAAGCTGTTTCGGCTCAGAGTTGTGTTTACTAAACTAACGCTTTCTGATAATGAAATAAGCGTCAAAATAAATAATGAGATATTCCCTTTTGTTATTTCCAATGGTTAAACCCTCCTTCAAGACTTAAAATATACTCGTTGAACTTTCCTGATTTTGAGTGTTCCGTACAAAAATCTATAGTGTTTTTTACCAGAGAATTTATTCTATTATCTTCTATTAATTTAGTTATCTCTTCAGCACATTTTTTTTCGTCTATTACTTTTGCTGTGGTTAGTCTGTCATAAGTCGGGTCATATATCTTATGAGGGAAGTTTATATCAATTCCTGTCTTTTCCTCATACTCTCTTTGCGTGACAGTCGGTATAATACCGACACCGGTAACCCCATTTTCAATCACTTCAGGTTGACCGTTCGTTATCGGATATATCACAGGGACATGATGCAGTATAGCATCCAGACAGGACAAACCAAAAGATTCCGCAACTGATGTGCTGATATATAGATCAATGTTTTTGTAAAATTTAGAAAGGTCATCTATAAATCCCAAAAATTTCACTTTTGAACTAATTCCTAGCCTGTCGGCTAATAAACGTAGGCCTGACTCCTCCGGTCCTTTACCTGCTATATAGAGTTCTGCATTTATCCCCCGTTCAATAAGCTGTTTCAGGGTTAACATTGAAACCCCTATTGCTTTTAAGGAGACTAACCTGGAAGCTGTACCTAAAATTATTTTTTTTTCTGAGAAGTCCCGGAAGGTTTTTTCGGGGTAAACCACTTTACCTTCCAGGTCGTTTTTTATGACTTTTATAGGACAAGAGAGATTAAACCTCAGTTCCATTATTCTCTTAGAGGCATAGCTTACTGCAATACACCCATCGACTTTTTCAAAGAACAGGTGAGTTTTTTTATTGTCAGGGAAACACCATGAGCACCCATGATCATAAAATATTATTTTTTTCGCCTTTGGTCTCTTCGGGAAATTGGCTACATAATCCCAGATTATTAATCTATCCGGAGATATTTTGTTTATTTTTCGCAGGAGAAGATTTTCCCTCATAAACTTGGGTGCTCTAATCTTTCCTTCATCGAATAGCGATGCAGAAGAGAGTACTTTCAGTCCCGGAAAGCTTTTTACTATCTCCGGGTCTGTCTTTTTTCCGATATTGATTATAATGTCAGTGCCTGATTCCTTAAACTTCAGGAAGTTAAGTAATATTTTTTCGGCTCCGCCTATATTAGTTAAATTAACTAAATGAACTCGTTTCATAGTAAAGATTCTAGTAATGAGAAAACATATTCAGGAGATAATGAATGCATAACATTGTCTGGTGATTTTAAGGCTATCTGGTTTTTTCCATAACCGCCAATTAACCCGGGGTCTGTCGGGCCATATAAAGTAATGTTAGGGCGGTCCAGTGCCGCGGCCAGGTGGCTAAGGCCCGTATCCACAGAAATAATGACTTTTGCACCGGCCAGCTCACGGGCAACTTCTGCCAGTGACAGTTTTGGCAAAACAGTGACCTGTTCTGAGCCGGTCGCCAGCCGTGCCGCACGCTGATATTCGGCCTCTGTGCCCCACGGCAGCTTGACGGTATAACCCTGCTGAGTAACGCGATGAATAAGCGCTTGCCAGTGTTCTTCCGGCCAGTGTTTATTATCACGAGTCGTGGAATGCAGAAAGACCATATATTTTCCGGCATCGTCCGGCAAATCATGAATAAAATGCCTGGCAATTGCGTAATCACCCTGCGTTACCGGCTTTTCATACCCCAGACTTTTGGCAAATAATTGCCGGGTACGTTCAACGGCATGCTGTTGCAGAGGTATGGAATGTCGTTTGTCATACCACCAGCAGGCGAATGGCTCGCGCACGCTACTTTTGTCGGCCCCGTGTTTGGTTCCGTGGGCCAGTCGGGTCACCAGCGCGGCGCTTTTGATAAGCCCCTGAGCATCAATAATCGCATCATACTCACGCAGTCGCAGACGTTGCTTGAAGCGAAAGCGTTCTTCCCGCTGTTGCGTTCCAAACCAGTGCTTACGCCAGCGTCTGATAGCGACCGGCAGTACCTGATCGACCGCAGGATGCCACCCCGGGATCTGGCTGAAATTTTCTTCGACGACCCAGTCAAAGCGGATGCCGGGAATAGCCTGCATGGCATCAGTTAATGCCGGGAGGGTATGGATCACATCTCCCATGGAAGATGTTTTAACAATCAGGACCTGCATTTATTCTCCTGCGGGGCTAAGTAATAAAGTCAGCTCATCCATAACACGTGCAGGTGTAATATCAATCAGACTCTGATGATAACCAAGGTCAGTGTCGCCTTTTCGGATTTTATGATAGCCAGTGATCAGACGGATCACCCGTGCTTTATCTGATAACGGAGGCGTAAAATCGGGGCTGCTGGGGCCATATAACGCGACCAGTGGCCGGTCAAGCGCCGCGGCAATGTGCATAAGCCCGGAATCATTACTGACAACCGCCGCGCATCTTGCCAGCAGAACCACCGCCTGTTCCAGGCTGGTTTTTCCGGCCAGATTATGGCAGCAGGCATTGTCATCGTCATCCAGACTGTGGCGGATATCTTCCCCGACATCGTGATCTTTTTCTGAACCGAACAGTACAACCCGGTAACCCCGGGCGATGAGTTTCTGAGCCAGCACAGCATAGTGATAATGTGGCCAGCGTTTCGCCGGGCCGAACTCAGCGCCGGGGCAAAAACCGACGACAGGCCGGTCACCCGGCAGGGAGAATAATCCAGCGGTCTCTGTTTTTTCTGATTCACTGACGGAAAGCTTTGGCCATAACAGCGGCTGAGGCAGGTCGGCGGCGGAGGCTATTGTCCCCGCGTCATACGCCAGTGCGACGTAGCGCTCTACCATCAGCGGAAAGTCCGTTTTATTCAGCGTTCTGGCATCGTTAAGTACGCCATAGCGCATTTCTCCGCGCCAACCGGTGCGTGTTTTTATCCCCGCAAAGAAAGGAACCAATGCAGATTTAAACGAGTTAGGTAATACATAGGCCTGGTCATAATGACTGCTACGTAGTGATCGGCCAATCTGTCTCCTTTCCCCTAATGCCAGAGCGCCATGCCCGAGGGGCATCGCCAGAGCCTCATTCACTTCGGGCATTCTCGACAATAAAGGGCGACACCAGGCCGGAGCCATCACATCAATGATAGCCTCCGGATAGCGTGTCTTCAGTGTACGATAGAGACTTTGTGACATCATCATATCGCCAACCCATGAAGGGCCGATCACCAGTATTTTCATCGCGATAAGCTCTCTTAAGCTTTATGATTCAGCCAAGCCATATACTCTGTCACACCTTCAGCCACGGTTTTGAAAGGCTTATCATAGCCAGTCGACCGCAGGTTAGTGAGATCCGCCTGAGTATATTCCTGATAACGTCCTTTCAGCTTTTCCGGGAAAGGAATGTATTCCACTTCACCCTCACCGTGCCAGGCAAGCACAGCATCGGCAACGGCCTGGAAAGACTCTGCCCGGCCGGTACCGCAGTTATAAATACCTGAAACGTGGTTTTCCCAGCACCACAGGTTGACGGCCGCAACATCCTGAACATAGATAAAGTCACGCTGGAAGTTTTCGCTGCCGGCGAACAGTTTCGGGTTTTCACCCTGATTAATTTGAGTATTCAGGTGGAAGGCGACGCTGGCCATGCTGCCTTTATGCCCTTCGCGCGGACCATATACATTGAAATAACGGAAACCACAGACCGGTGATTCGGCTTCCGGCAGAATGCTGCGCACATAATGATCGAACAGCATTTTTGAGTAACCGTACACATTGAGTGGTGCTTCGTACTGACGCTCTTCTATAAAATTATCATTCCGGCCGCCGTAAGTTGCTGCAGAAGAGGCATACAGGAACGGGATCTGGCGTTCAAGACAGAAATGCAGCAGCTCTTTTGAGTACTGATAGTTATTATCCATCATGTACTTACCGTCCCACTCCGTCGTTGAGGAGCAGGCACCCTGATGGAAAATAGCGTCGATAGGGCCAAAATCGTCACCCGCCATCAAACTGACAAGGAATTCTTCCTTATCCATATAATCGCTGATATTCAGATCAGCCAGATTGACAAATTTTGTACCATCTTTCAGGTTATCTACGACCAGAATGTCGGTATATCCACGGTCATTTAGCGCTTTAACAATATTGCTGCCGATCATGCCGGCGCCACCAGTTACGATAATCATAAGCGTGCCTTTCAGTAAGGACGTAGAGTCCGGAGAAACAGGTTGATATGGCTGAATGATACCATTTCACGCGGAGTAAAGGCAGAGGCCGTCATACCGCGTAACGTATCCCGGCGCACGGTAAAACATTTTTCAGAATTGATGAGACAGAGAAAGGTAAGGTCGATATCCGGGAGGATGATCTTCAGCAGTCGGCAGGAATTACGGCACCCTTACCGGTGGTTGATAAGGGTGCCTGTTACTGCTTAAAAGAGCGCGCGAAGATCCCGGATAAACTGGCTGTTCTTCAGGCTGTTATAGATTATTGCAACCCCCTGAGACGGTTGTAACGGGGCTGATTTATGCGCAGTACGGCACTGTTGTGTCATCTCTGATACCGCCGGAGCCTGTTTTTTAGCTCCGATGTGTGTTGTTTGTTTCAGAGCGGCTTCGCCCTGTGACGGTAACGGGTTTTCATTCAGTAACTGGCTGGGCCGGACCAGGGTGATATCCGGCGGAAGCGTTGCCAGCATCTGTTGTAAAACCCTTACTGTGGCCGGATGAGGGTGCCCGATAGCAATGGCCGAGCCATCGCGCCTGGCGAGTGCGACGGCACGTAAAAACTGTTTTCGGATATCTGCGTCGTTCTGTGTATCATCAAGGAAGACTTTCCGCTTCAGTACCCGGACATGAGTCCCTTTTGAGGCAGGGATCGACTGACTGTTACCGATAGTCATGCTGTCGAGAAAATAAAAGTTGTAGTGGTTGAGTACCTGCATCACTTTTATCATGCCAGGCAGGCTGGACGTCATTTTACTGCCCATATGGTTGTTCAGCCCGACGGCATAAGGAACGTTCTGTACAGCCCGCTTAATAATTTCGGCAATTTGGTCACTGCTCATGTCCGGAGTCAGGGTGTTTTTTTCCAGTGGCTGCTTGCTCAGAGGAGCCATGGGTAAATGGATCAGGACTTCATGTCCTGTCTGATGTGCTCTGATGGCCATTTGCCTGGCATGAGTGGCATCCGGCAACACGGCAACTGAGATGGCTGCCGGCATTTGTAATACTTGATTTTCTTCTTTAGGGCGATAGCCGAAGTCATCGATGACAATTGCCAGCTTACCGGCCAGCGCAGACTGACAAATCAGCATACCACCCAGAAAAGCGGCTATTTTCAGAGTCTGTGACACATTATTTCCCTAACCAGCTGAGAGGATTGACCGCCTGTCCCTGTCGACGTATTTCAAAATACAACGCAGAAACACCTTGCCCGCCACTGGTACCGACCAGCGCGATGGGTTGCCCTGCGCTGACTTGTTGACCGACATTCACCAGAGCGCTTTGGTTATAGCCATACAGCGTCATATCACCTTTACCATGTTCTATCACAATAACCAGCCCGTACCCCTGCAGCCAGTCAGCCATAATGACACGCCCGTCAGCAATTGCTCTGACATCGGAACCTTCAGGTGCGCCTATGACTAATCCTTTCCAGCGTAGTTCACCTTGTAATGTTTCACCAAACCGGTGTAACAGTTTGCCCCGTACCGGCCACGGATACTGGCCGGCAGGTCGTCCCAGTCCTCCCGTGCGGGCCATTAGCTCACGTTCACCGGTGGTCGGCTGGTAACTGGACCCGGACGCTTTGGCCTGAGCCTGACGCTGGCGAACCTGTTCTGCTTCCCGTGCCTCCTGCTCGGCGCGGGCTTTCGCTATCTGTTCTGCTCTGGCAATTTTTGCCTGCAGGCGGCTTTCGTTCTGGCGCATTTCCACCAGATCCGCCTGATCTTTTTCCAGCGAGGATTCCAGAATCGTCAGTGTGCGCTGACGCGCGCTTCTGGCCTGCTCCAGCCTGACCTGCTGGGCCTGATGTTGTCGGAGTAATTGTTGCTGTTGCTGCTGTTTCTGTTCCAGCACGCTTTTTTTCTCTGCCAGATCGGCCCGGGTCTGTTTCAGGTCAGTGATATTTTGCTGACGGGCCTGATTGAGATACGTGAAATACGTCAGAATACGGTCATCACGTTGTCCGGCCTCACCACTGAGCAGTAGTTCGAGACCGCTGTGCTGCCCCTGCCGGAATGCAGCGTCCAGCTGCTGAGCCAGCAGATCTTCTTCGCGGCTTTGCTTATCTTGTAACGTGGCAATATTGCGGGCCAGGTCGCCGATATCACGGTTGATCCCGTCGAGCGTCAGTTGGGTCTGCCGTAATTGCCGGCTCGCCTGAGCGATGACTTTTTCCTGGCTTTGCAGTTGATCCAGTAAATTACTGCGCTGAATTTTCTGAGTCCGGACATGTTTTTCCTTATCAGCAATATCCTGTCGGATAGAGTTCAGCTGTGCCTTACTATCGTCGGCCGTCTGGCCTGGAAAAGGAAAGCAAACGATGCCCGCATAAAGCAGGCTCATGACCAGCGGCAGCAGTTTCCGGGGCAACGTTTGTTGGCAGGATCCTGTTTCTGGCGAAATGCGGATTTCAGGCTTTTTTTTCGTCATAAGGAGACGATTATTTCACGATGCCTGACGCCTTACCAGCGTCGCCGGAGGGATTTAGTGTTTGTATCCGCTCATTAATGGCATAATCAGACAACAGGTAAGGGTTGAGCGCTGAATTGCAGGATTTATCGGCCAGGTCTCACATAAATTGAACCTTCGATGGTGTTAGTGTCTGTACATGGCAGGCTGCACAGGTATACTCAGAACCCTTATATTATCTAAATTTTGTCCGGTCTGGAGTTGTTACCCCTCATGCAAGATATTATGGAATTTGCACACAATCACCTGGTGCTTTGCCTCGCCTGGGTTGTCTTATTAGTCCTGGTGATTGTTACTACCTTTAAGGGGCTGTTTTCAAAAGTTAAAACCATCAGTCGTGGTGAAGCGACGCATCTTATCAATAAGGCCAATGCAGTGGTGGTTGATGTGCGTTCACGTGATGACTTCCGCAGAGGTCACATTTCCGGTGCGGTGAACCTGGCCGCGGCTGAGGTGAAAAAAGGCAATCTGACTGAAATCGAAAAATTTAAAGATCAGCCAGTGATTGTTGCCTGTGCTACCGGACAGTCTGCCGGTGAGGCCGCAGCGCAGTTGAGTGCTGCCGGTTTTACTCAGGTTTCGGTATTGAAAGAAGGGATCAGTGGCTGGAATGGTGAAAACCTGCCGCTTGTTCGTGGAAAATAATGTCGCAGAGGTACTGACAATGGCAATAATCGATATTTACACTAAGCAGACCTGCCCGTTCTGCCACCGTGCAAAAGCACTGTTAGAGAAGAAAGGGGCTGCATTTAATGAGATCCCTATTGATGGTGATGCCGAAAAACGCGCCGGAATGATCGAGCGCAGCGGGCGAACCACAGTACCTCAGATTTTCATTAACGGAACACATATTGGCGGTTGTGATGACCTGTATGCCCTTGAGGCTGAACAGGGTCTGGACCCTTTATTACAAGCCTGATTTCCGGGCGGGACTACTTTCAACTTAACAGGACCAAGTACCATGTCAGAACAAAATAACAGTGAAATGACTTTCCAGATCCAGCGTGTCTACACTAAAGACATCTCTTTCGAAGCGCCAAATGCACCGCAGGTTTTCCAGAAAGAGTGGGAACCTGAAGTTAAACTGGACCTGGATACAGCATCCTCACAACTGGCTGACGGTATTTTTGAAGTCGTATTACGCGTCACCGTGACGGCGACAGTGGGTGAAGAAACTGCTTTCCTGTGTGAAGTACAGCAGGCGGGTATTTTCACTATCTCCGGCATTGAAGGAACTCAGATGGCACATTGCCTGGGTGCCTATTGCCCGAACATCCTGTTCCCTTATGCGCGCGAGTGCATTTCAGGTCTGGTGTCCCGTGGTACGTTCCCACAGCTGAACCTGGCACCGGTAAACTTTGATGCATTATTCATGAACTACCTGCAGGAACAGGAAGGTAGCGCTCCGCAGGAAGCCTGATGAATAGTCGTAGTGATTCTGTCAGTGTTATCGGTGCCGGTTCCTACGGCACCGCTCTGGCCATTACGCTGGCGCGTAATGGCCATCCGGTCGTTTTGTGGGGGCATAACCCGCACCATCTTGAACGTCTGCAGGCCGACCGTTGTAATACGGAATTTCTGCCGGATGTGACTTTCCCCGACAATCTGCTGATTGAGCCTTCTCTGGAAAAAGCGGTGGCGGCCAGCCAGGACATTCTGGTTGTGGTTCCCAGCCATGTCTTCGGTCAGGTGCTGAAGCAGATCCAGCCTTTGCTGGAAGCCGATTCCCGTCTGGTCTGGGCAACAAAAGGGCTGGAAAGTGAAACCGGAAGATTACTGCAGGATGTGGCGCGAGATATTCTCGGCCCGGCGATCCCGCTGGCTGTCATTTCCGGACCGACCTTTGCCCGGGAACTTGCCGCGGGGATGCCGACGGCTATAGCTCTGGCGTCTGCCAGTCCGGAATTTTCTGAAGCGTTACAACAGAAGCTGCATTGCGGAAAAAGCTTTCGTGTGTACAGCAACCATGACCTGGTCGGTGTACAACTGGGCGGTGCCGTGAAAAATGTGATTGCTATCGGGGCCGGAATCTCTGATGGTATAGGCTTCGGGGCGAATGCCCGAACGGCCTTAATCACTCGCGGACTGGCCGAGATGAGCCGCTTAGGTGTGGCGCTCGGGGCAGACCCGACCACATTTATGGGAATGGCCGGACTGGGCGATTTGGTACTGACCTGTACGGACAATCAGTCGCGTAACCGGCGTTTTGGTATGTTACTGGGCCAGGGGAACAGCGTCGATGTGGCAGAGAAAAGTATCGGCCAGGTTGTCGAAGGTTACCGAAATACTAAAGAAGTCAGAATACTGGCAGCCCGTACGGGGGTTGAAATGCCCATTACCGAGCAAATCTATCAGGTGCTGTATTGCGGGAAATCTGCCAGAGAGGCAGCCCTGTCTTTATTAGGCCGTGAAAGAAAAGATGAGAAAGAGGCGCTCTGAGCAACGCGCTGAATAGTATTCCATCACTAAGTCTTTAAGCGCCTGTCCGGGCGCTTTTTTATCGGGAGTTTAACGATGTCGTCTGAAGAGTTAGCGCAAATCTGGGAAAGCATTATTACGGAAGCCAGGAGTCTGGCGGAAGGTGAACCTATGCTTGCCAGTTTTTTTCATGCGACACTGCTTAAACACGAAAATCTGGGCAGTGCCCTGAGCTATTTGCTGGCCAATAAACTGGCTAATCCTATTATGCCGGCCATTGCTGTCAGAGAAATTGTCGAAGAAGCTTACCGTAAAGACCCGTCAATGATCTTCTCTGCCGCCCGGGATGTCACCGCGGTTCGTCAGCGTGACCCGGCCGTGGATAAATACTCTACTCCGTTATTGTATCTGAAGGGGTTCCATGCGCTCCAGGCTTACCGTATCGGTAACTGGCTATGGAAAGAGGGACGTCGATCGCTGGCTGTTTATCTGCAGAATGAAATTTCCGTCTCATTCGGGGTGGATATTCATCCCGCAGCGACTATCGGGTGCGGTATCATGCTGGATCATGCCACCGGTATTGTGGTCGGGGAAACGGCGATTATCGAAAATGATGTTTCCATTCTGCAATCTGTCACTCTTGGCGGAACCGGAAAAACCTGTGGTGATCGTCACCCTAAAATCCGCGAAGGGGTGATGATTGGTGCAGGGGCAAAAGTTCTGGGTAACATCGACGTCGGGCGGGGGGCGAAAATCGGTGCAGGTTCAGTCGTTCTGCAACCGGTACCGCCTCATACGACGGTGGCCGGGGTGCCGGCAAGAATCGTTGGCAGGCCCGCCAGTGAAAAACCAGCCATGGATATGGATCAGCATTTCAATGGCACTATCCCGGGGTTTGAATTCGGGGATGGTATCTGAATCCGGCGCATGCGGCGCCGGCTTTATTTACGCTTTAACCAGCGCCCCGGCATAGTCCAGCTGTCGCCAGGCCTCATAAACCACAACAGCCACTGAGTTTGATAAATTCATACTCCGGCTTTGCGGTACCATCGGGATACGTATTTTCTGCATCGCAGGTATACTTTCCAGTATTTCCGCAGGTAAACCACGGCTTTCCGGGCCAAACATCAGATAGTCACCTGCCTGCCATGCCACAGCACTATGGGCCGGAGTGCCTTTGGTGGTAAGCGCGAACAAGCGGGCAGGGTGTTCACTGTCGAGAAAGGCCTGATAATTTGCATGACGGCGGATAGCCGTAAATTCATGGTAGTCCAGGCCGGCACGACGCAGGCGTTTATCATCCCAGGTAAATCCGAGGGGTTCAATTAAGTGCAATGAGAAACCGGTATTCGCACACAGACGAATGATATTACCGGTATTCGGTGGAATTTCTGGCTCAAATAAGACGATATTAATCATAAAGGGCTCCCGCTCACGAGAGCCGCAGAATAACAAATTATTCGCGTACAGAGTATAACGGTAGCCAGATAGTCAGACGTAATCCGCCTAACGGACTGTCATCCGCTTTAACCCAGCCGTTATGCTGCTGCAATGCAGTATCGACAATTGCCAGTCCCAGACCTGTACCTCCGGATTCCCGATCTCTGGCTTCATCCGTACGATAAAACGGCCTGAATATTTGTTCTCTGTCCTCAGGACTTACGCCTGGCCCGTCGTCGTCCACATGGATAGTGATACCGGAACGGTCAACAGAGAACTCCACACTGATGTGTGAATGCGAATAACGCAACGCATTACGGATAATATTTTCCAGCGCACTCTCCAGGGCGTGAGGGTTGCCGTACAACGGCCATGGTCCTGGCGGATAGGGGATATCCATCTTTTTCCCCATTTGTTCCGCTTCAAACTGAGCGTCTTCCAGCACCCCGTTCCATAGCTGACTGGCTTTCATCGCTTCGCTGACCAGTGCATTGTTGTGCTGGGTACGGGAAAGCACTAATAAATCATTGATCATACCGTCCAGACGCTGGGCTTCTGTTTCAATCCGGGCAAGTTCCTTGCTCTCACCCGACCGACGGCGCAGGAGTGCGGTGGCCAGTTGCAGGCGTGTCAGCGGCGTTCTCAGCTCATGGCTGATGTCCGACAGTAATCGCTGCTGGGCCGTCATCATACGTTCAAGTGCACTGATCATCTGGTTAAAACTGGCGCCTGCGGCCAGGAACTCCTGAGGCCCTGATTCCAGTTCCGGGTGTTGCCTCAGGTTGCCCATGGCGACTTCGTCTGCGGCATACTTTAGTTTTCGGGCGGGTTTCGCCAGGCTCCATGCCAGCCATAACAGAAGCGGTGCACTGATCAGCATGGTAACAATCAGCAGCAACAGAGGCCGGTCAAACAGAAGGTTAATAAAGTCCAGCTGAGAACTGGTGGCCGGGCGAACCATATAGAGCTGGTAATTATCTTCACCATCCTGGACCGAAAAAGGCCCCACCATTTCTATACGGCCATAGGTTTTCTTTTGCGGATGATCAGCATTATCGGACTGGCCTATAAAATTACGGATAATCTGCATTTCATTGTGGCGGGCACCAATAACCCGACCTTCAGAGGTGACCAGCAGAAGGTGCTGGCCCGGCGGGGCCCATTTATCGATAGCCCGATAGAGCCTGCGCCACCACATAAGATCATTGGGTGGGTCCTGTGCCAATTCTGCTTCCACATGCTGCTCAATCATCACTCCCTGGCGCTGTTCGCTTTCAAGGAGGGATGTCATTTGCCGTGAGTCGAGTTTCGGCAGCATAAGAACCAGCATCAACACTAATGCCAGTGTTAACCAGAATATAGCGAAGATGCGGGTAGTTAAGCTGCTGATCATGAAGCGGATACCATCAGGTAGCCTCTTCCGCGCAGGGTTTTAAACCACGGATGACCGTCCAGACGTTCCGGAAGCTTACGCCGCAGGTTCGAGATATGCATATCAATGGCCCGGTCAAAAGGCGTCAGGCGTTTACCCAGCACTTCCTGGCTCAGATGCTCCCTGGAGACTACCTGGCCCAGGTGCTGCGCCAGTAAGTAAAGCAGTGTGAATTCAGTCCCTGTCAGTTCCAGCACCTCTTCACCAAAGCTCGCTTCCTGACGGCCAGGATTGAGTTTCAGCTGATCGACCTGTAATGCCGGAGAGGCGTTATCGGTATGTTGCTGCTCACTCCAGTTTGAACGGCGTAAAATAGCGCGGATCCTGGCCACCAGTTCACGGTCATTAAACGGTTTCGGTAAATAGTCATCTGCCCCCAGCTCCAGGCCCAGAACTCTGTCCAGCTCGCTGCCGCGGGCTGTCAGCATAATCACCGGGGTCTGGTGCTGCTGGCGGAGTTCTTTTAAGGTATCAATACCATTTTTCCGTGGCATCATGACATCCAGTAACAGCAGGTCAATGGAGTTATCCAGCAGAGACAGAGCCTTCTCGCCGTCATCCGCCACTATGATTTCAAAGCCTTCCATCTCGAGCAGCTCTTTTAATAAAGACGTCAGCTCACGATCATCATCAACCAGCAAAATTTTATTCATTATGGTTTCCTCCGCAGGAAAAATACCGTGTTCCATGGATGTCAGGTTGTCACTTTACGTAGTTTTACACCCCCTGACGGATGTTTGCAGCCACTCGATTACACTGGCTCTCGTTGGGTTGAGAAACGCCAGTTCATCTCCGGAGTCAAGGATGCGCCAACTTATTTTCGCCGCACTTTCGTCACTGGTTATTGCAGGTTACGCATCTGCACAAGACGAGCTGAAGGATCCGGCACCGTTCATGACGATGACTGCTGAGAGTATGACTGCTGATAGTATGGCGCAGAATCTTCAAAATCATATGTTTGATGGTATCGAATTAACAGAACAGCAGCGTCAGCAAATGCGGGACTTAATGTTTCAGGCCCGCCAGATGCAGCCGGAACCGTTTCTCAGCGAGATGATTCAGCAGTACCGCTTAGTGACTGCGCCCTATTTTGATGAAGCCGCAGTGCGTACGCAGGCCGAAAAAATGGCACAGAGATACGTGAGCGAGCAGGTAGAAATGGCCCGGGTTCGCCACCAGATGTTTACTTTGCTGACCCGCGGGCAGCAGGCTACCGTGCAAAAGAATTTTGAGTTACGCATTGATGATATGCGTGACGCCAGCCAGTTACCGTAACCAGCCGCGCTGATTACCGTAAAGCAGTACCAACAGTATGCCATACCCTTTTCCTTGCCATAGACACCATCCCTGTCTTCCCCCTCAGTCATGAGGGGTTTTTTTTGTCAGGTACTTAGAAAAAATCCCTTATAAATCAGACCTCCTTGCAACAGCCATAAGCAGTTACAAGAAGGATATAGCGTTACGGGTGTAGACAAGATGTAGACAACGTCGCGGGGTCTTCAACAGGTGTTGTTCAGTTCAGGTATGGTGCTTTTTGTTGAGTCGGTGACGCATGTAAAATCCCCCGATCAGTGCGCCGGTTATAACAGTCAGGGGAGCACCTATAACGAATAATGCCGTATTCTGATTCATTTCATCATTACTGAGTACGGGGCCGTTAATTAACAGAGCGAGTCTGGGAAAACAGGCTACAAACGCCAGCAGGAACAGCATCCCTCCGATGAATGCTGATATGCTTATTTTTAACGCCTTCATCGCACTTTCCAAAACCAGATTTCTCTGGAGTTAAAAAAATCGCTGGCGACTCCTTCCATATGAAAACCCCACTGGATACGGAACCAGGTGAATCTTGCTGTCAGTCGTTCGCCGTTCCACAGGTCGATGTGATCGCCGGTGCGGTTAGCAAATGTCTCATTTCCACGCCTCCAGAAATCTTTAAAGAATATGATCCCTCTCTCATTTCTCAAAACAGACTCAAAATTTTTAACTGTCACTTTTACCAAAGGGGCCATGCCATTGAACGGACTAATCCGCAGGGCGTTAGCCAGTTCTTCAGCCCGTAATATATGTCCCTCTTTTTTGGGGGAATGCCAGCAGAACGCAGCTTTTAGTTTGGTAACATCGCAGCCACAACGGGCCAGTGACGTACCCAGGCGGATAGCGTATTGATCTTCGAAAGCTTTGAGGCCGTTAGGCAGGCGGCAAGGGTTTGCATCACCTTTAATTTCAGGATGGGCATTCCATAAAGATTCAAACGATAAAGCCATAACGCAACTCCTGTAACGTTAAGTGTTTAGAGATCACGTATTAGCACAAAGTTTAAGCAAAAGAAAATCCCCGGCGAACCGGGGATTTTTTCGAAGTGTAGTCAATATGTAGACGATTTATGGAACAAATCCATTTGGTTACATACTGGGTTTCTTCACCATCCCTGTCTTCCCCCTCAGTCATGAGGGTTTTTTTTGTCCGTAATTTACTGACGGCTGAAGAGACTTGCCCGACGCATGGCGTGATGTACAGAATACCTGATAAGAAATCATGAGATGAAAAAAACCGTTTTTTCATCTGCAACCCTTGTTACACTGATAAAAAGTGAGCAGCAACAGGGAGGTATCTCTGCTTTCTGTCAGCGGATTACCCCGGCAGAAGCCGTTGCAGCCATTTACACAGTTCACTGTTTCTTGATGTCCAAACGTTCAGGAAGGTTTATGGTGAGTTCTTATGCCAGACTGGTGACGTCGGCAGCTATTGCTGCGACGGTGCTTGCGTGTGTGCTTCTGGTGGTTAAAACGATAGCCTGGTGGTATACCGGCTCGGTCAGTGTATTAGCGGCACTGGTCGATTCGCTGGTGGATGTTGCCGCGTCATTAACCAGTTTATTAGTTGTGCGTTACTCCTTACAGCCGGCGGATGATGACCATGCTTTTGGTCATGGTAAGGCCGAGTCTCTGGCGGCGCTTGCTCAAAGTATGTTTATCAGCGGGTCGGCGTTATTTTTATTTCTGACCAGTATTCAGCATCTCATCACACCCGGTCAGCTCAGAGCTCCGGTGATCGGGGTTGTCGTCGCGGTCTGCGCGCTGGCCTCCACCCTGATGCTGGTGCTGTTTCAGCGCTGGGTGGTCAGTAAAACCCAAAGTCAGGCTATCCGCGCCGATATGCTGCATTACCAGTCCGATGTCATGATGAACGGAGCGATTGCTCTGGCGCTGATCCTTAGCTGGCATGGTTTTTCCTATGCTGATGCTCTGTTTGCTTTCGGGATCGGTATCTATATCCTGATCGCTGCGATACGGATGGGATATGAAGCCGTTCAGTCTTTACTGGACAGGGCTCTGCCTGAAGACGATCGCCAGCAGATTATCAGGATAGTGTCCCAATGGCCGGGAGTCTGTGGCGCACATGATTTCCGAAGCCGGCAGTCAGGTGCCACGAAATTTATTCAGCTTCACCTTGAGATGGCCGATGATTTGCCGTTGAGAGTTGCCCATGATAGGGCCGATGCGCTCGAAAAAGCCCTGAAAAACCTTTTCCCGGGGGCTGATGTAATCATCCATCAGGATCCATCATCTTCAGTGATTGATGAAAAACGAGGCAGGTTTATTATTTAGCATAAATATCAAAATGTTAAATTTTGCAGCGGCCCGGAGAAACGTTATTATTGTGACGTCATCGCGTTGAGTGACCTGAATCAATCCGGTTATAAATGTTTGGTATATGATAGAACGGAATGAATTCTAATTTTCGGCGCTGACACAGATAATGGTCGCGTTGAGTGAAAAGATTAACCCTTAGTTTCAGACTATCCAGAGGTTGTCATGATCAAAAAAATCGGTGTATTGACCAGTGGCGGGGATTCCCCTGGCATGAATGCAGCTATCCGCGGTGTGGTCCGCGCCGGATTAGGAGAAGGGCTGGAAGTTTTTGGGATCTATGATGGCTACCTCGGATTGTATGAAGACAGGATGGTCAGCCTTGATCGCTATAGTGTCTCAGATTTGATTAACCATGGCGGGACGTTTCTGGGATCAGCGCGTTTTCCTGAATTCCGTGAAGAAGCGACACGTCTGATCGCCATGGAAAATATGAAGAAACGCGGGCTGGACGCGCTGGTGGTGATCGGTGGTGATGGTTCTTACATGGGGGCTAAACGGCTGACCGAGATGGGCTTCCCCTGCATTGGCTTACCGGGCACTATCGATAACGATGTGGCAGGCACAGATTATACCATCGGTTATCATACGGCTCTCGAAACCGTGGTTGAAGCTATAGACCGTTTACGGGATACCTCTTCGTCGCATCAGCGCATTTCTATTGTTGAGGTCATGGGTCGGCATTGTGGTGATTTAACTCTGGCGGCTGCGATTGCCGGAGGCTGTGAATTTTTTGTGATGCCGGAAATCCCTTATACCCGTGAAGAATTAGTGGCTGAAATTAATGCCGGTATTGCGAAAGGTAAGAAACATGCCATCGTTGCCATCACTGAACTTATCTGTGATGTCGGTGAGCTGGCACGCTATATCGAAAAAGAGACCGGCCGGGAAACCCGTGCGACGGTGCTGGGCCATATTCAGCGTGGCGGATCCCCCTGTGCTTACGACAGGATTCTGGCTTCGCGTATGGGGACTTATGCGATCGATCTGCTATTGCAGGGCTATGGCGGCCGTTGCGTCGGTGTGCAGAACGAGAAAATGGTTCATCACGATATTATCGATGCCATTGAGAACATGAAGCGTCCTTTCCGCAAGGATGTGCTCGAAACCGCCAAGAGATTGTATTAATTCAATAAGCTGCCGGCAGTTTTCTGCCGGCACGCATCTTTTATTCATTTGAGATATAAAAACGACTTTTTAGTTCTTTAAGTTATTTTTCCGGTTATGCCACCCTGTATCTATATAACCAGGGGGGCTAAAAATGAAGAAGTGGCATATTGGTCTGGCATTACTGATGGTTTCCGGAAGTACGCTGGCAAAAGATTATCAGTTGCTTAATGTCTCTTATGATCCTACCAGAGAATTTTATGAGCAATATAACAAAGCGTTCAGTGCTCACTATAAGCAGGAAACTGGCGATAATGTGATTATTCGTCAGTCACATGGTGGTTCCGGCAAACAGGCTGTATCGGTGATTAATGGTATCAGAGCCGATGTGGTGACTCTGGCACTGCAATCAGATGTGGACGCCATCGCCAATAGCGGCCGTATTAATAAAAACTGGATTACACGCCTTCCTGACAACTCAGCACCTTACACCTCAACAATTGTTTTCCTTGTCCGCAAGGGGAATCCGAAGCATATCCATGACTGGAATGATTTGATTAAGCCTGGTATTGCCGTTATTACTCCGAACCCGAAAACGTCCGGGGGGGCGCGCTGGAACTACCTGGCCGCCTGGGGCTATGCACTTGATCATAATCACGGGGATCAGCAGAAAGCCCAGGCGTTCGTTAAAGCGTTATATAAAAATGTTCAGGTTCAGGATTCCGGTGCCCGTGGTGCGACCAATACCTTCGCAGAACGCGGAATAGGGGATGTCCTGATCGCCTGGGAAAATGAAGCTTACCTGGCAAAGAATAAGCTGAAAGACCAGGATTTTGAAATTATCACCCCGAGCGAATCTATTCTTGCAGAGCCGACTGTCGCTGTTGTCGACAAAGTGGTTGATGAGCGTGGTACCCGTAAAGTTGCGGAAGCTTATCTGAAATATCTGTACTCCAAAGAAGGGCAGACGATTGCTGCCGAAAATTATTATCGTCCGCGTGATCCTCAGGTAGCGAAAGAGTTCGCATCACAGTTCAAGCCGATTAAGCTCTTTACGGTCGATGATAAATTTGGTGGCTGGCAGCAGGCTCAGAAGACACACTTCAGTGATGGCGGGACTTATGACCAGATAATGAAACAGTAACTATCACGGTAAGTGACTTTCCCCCTGATTGACGTAACATAGAGGCTCGATTAATCAGGGGGATAATGGAGATGAGTGTTTTTACTGGCAGAAAAAAACAATGGCTGAGCATCGCTATTGTAACTTTATTGGTTTTACTGACGGCTCTCTTTTTCCTGCACCGCAGAGTTCAGGATCACTCCGGGGTGCTATGGAAATTTGTCAGCCAGCAGTGTGTCCCGGATATGGAAAAAAATAATAATCCGGCACCTTGTAAAAAGGTGGATATGGCCGGAGGGTATGTGCTGTTTAAGGATCTTGTCGGTCCATTGCAATATCTGCTGATGCCGGTTAACAGGATCACCGGTATCGAAAGCCCGCTGTTACTGAAACCAGAGACACCTCACTTCTTCCTCGCCGCCTGGCGGGAACGCCATCTGCTGTCAGAAACCTATCATGCGCCTATCCCTGACGATGACCTGGCAATGACCATTAACTCTGCCTCCGGAAGATCGCAGAATCAGTTACATATTCATATGTCCTGCCTGCGTCCGGATATTGCCGCACAGTTAGCGAAATCATCATCCGGTTTCGGCCCTGAATGGCAGAAAATTACTCTGCTGTCACACCCGTATCAGGTCCGGACACTGAGCCAACAGGAGCTGGAGCAGGAAAGCGTCTTTATTCGTGTAGCGCATGAAATTCCCGGAGCATCGGGGCATATGGGTGATTACGGGCTTGCGCTGACGGCGTTACCTGATGGTCGGTTAGTGTTACTGGCAGTGAAAGCAGCATTACTGAAAGGGAATACCGGGTCTGCTGAAGAGCTGCAGGATCATCAATGTTCGATACTGAAAACGGTTAGCGGTGCCTGAGGCACCGCTGTACTTTTCCGTTGCCGGACTAGCAGGCTTTTTTGGCTGCCGCAGCGGCATTGACGATCACGGCGAAAGCATCTGCTTTCAGTGACGCACCACCGACCAGCGCACCATCAATATCCGGCTGAGTGAAGAGCTCGGCCGCATTTTTATCGTTTACTGAACCGCCGTACTGAATGATGACTTGTTCCGCAATGGCTGCATCTTTCTTAGCGATATGCTGACGGATAAACTGGTGAATAGCCTGAGCCTGTGCAGGGGTTGCAGATTTACCGGTACCGATAGCCCAGATAGGCTCATAAGCAATGACCGCATCTTTAAACGCGTCAGCGCCCAGTGCATTCAGTACCGCATCGATCTGACGTGCGCACACTTCTTCTGTTTTACCGGCTTCATTCTCAGATTCAGTTTCGCCAATGCATAGCACCGGGATCAGTCCTGCTTCTTTTAATACAGCGAATTTTTTGGTGATGAACTCATCACTTTCTTTATGATAAGTACGGCGTTCTGAGTGACCAATAATGATATATTTTGCACCAATATCTTTTAACATCTCCGCAGAGATATCGCCGGTGAACGCGCCGGAAAGGTTAATGTCGACATTCTGTGCGCCGAGAGAAATATGGCTTCCTGAAAGGGCATGCTTCGCCTGATCGAGGTAGATCACGGGAGGGGCAATGGCAACATCGCAGCCATCAACACCCGATAATGCTTTACGCAGACCGTCGATCAACCCGGCAGTCATTTGTTTGTTACCATTCAGCTTCCAGTTACCCATAACTAATGGATGTCGCATCATATCCTCCGCATTTACGCGATTCATTAAATACTACTGCCGTCAGGCAATGGCGTCTGTGAAACAGTATAAAGCTCAAATTTCTTCACTGCTTTGTTTTTCGTCATAAATCAGTGACAGATCAGGAACCCGGTAAAATAAGCCTCACAGGCTCGATTGCCAGCGTCAGTTCCCTGTCCCCCTGGTACGAAACGACATACCGTAAAGCACCCTCGGCATCGATATATCTGCCTTTTTCTTTACCGTTTTTTAATAATGAATCCAGCTTTTGCTGGCTTTCTTTAAGGGATAACTCGGGTGAAAAAAAGTGGATCAAAGCCATCATATAACCGGTCGCCTGGTCAAATGAGTGCTTATCTGTGCCCTTGTCAGGAGCAAGCCAGGTCATCTGAATCGTTTTAATTTTACCGCAGCCGGGTTCCAGGGCGGTGGAGGAGTAAAGAGTTTCATCTATCCGGCTGGCGGCCAGGATAACGGTATTTCCGTCATCTCCGGTATCGACGGTACGGTATTCGGGGAGCGGCATTTGCGGATTGACAGTATTAAAATTTTCCCTGAATTGCGCGATGGTATGGCTGAAAACCGGGGCGCCCGGGAGGACATACGGAGCTACCGGAGGAAGATCCTTCGCAAGGATACCCCCGGAAAACAGACAGAAAACCAGGCCATAATACGACCCGCGATAGACTCTTTTTTGTAGTTTTCTGAGGATGTTTTTCATCACTGAAGATTAATCCACCTGGTTTGTCGTGACAAAAGAAATATCTTTCCACTGCCGGATATCTTCCTGATACGCCGGCGTCAGGTTACCAGTACAACTCACTGGTGATATGGCCCGGTTTACGTCGCAGATGCGTTAACATTTTACGGGTGGACTTCAGTAAATCACGCGTGTCTCTGACCATCTGTGGATTACCGCATAACATAACATGGCTGGTCTCAGCGGAGAGTGACAGGCCGGTGGCATTTTCCAGCGCACCGCTCTCAATCAGTGCCGGTATCCGTCCATGCAGACTCCCTTCGCTTTCTTCACGGCTGACAACGGTTTGTATCTGTAATTTACCGTTGTATTTTGCCTCCAGCGCCTGCATTAACGGCAGATAACTTAAGTCTGCGGCATAGCGGGCCGCATGTACCAGCACAATGCGCCGGAAACGGTCCAGACCTTCCCCCTGCTGCAGGATTGACAGATAAGGGCCGATAGCCGTTCCTGTTGCCAGCATCCACAAGGTATCACAGTCCGGTATTTCATCGCAGACGAAGAAACCGGCGGCTTCCGTTGTCACCATCAGCGAGTCACCGGGCGCCAGGCGGTGCAATGACGGGCTCAGTTTACCGTCAGGGACATTCACCAGATAAAACTCAGCCTGCGGATCATCCGGGGCATTCACATACGAGTAGGCCCGCTGGACCCGTTCGCCATCAATTTCCAGAGCCAGCTTTGCAAACTGTCCGGCAACAAAAGGTTTGACCGGTGCCTGTACGACCAGACTAAATAATGCCTCTGTCCAGTGTGTGACAGAAATGACTTTACCTTCACACCATTCGGCCATAGGTTGCTCCTCTGAGTTCAAGACAATAAATGACAGACCCATCATCCCTTTGATTGTGCCGGTTTTCCACCCTTAGCGCAGGCGAAAGCTCATATCGACAAACGCTGACCGCTGTCAGGGGGAATGCCGCATTTATGCCGGGGTTGTTAATACTCGTCTGCAGGCCGGTCAGCACAGAGATATTCCCGCAAGGATTAGGATAACGGTGGCAGATGAGCCCCCCGGGGAAGGACGTGCTCATCTGCCCCCGGCAGGATGCTACCGTTGAGGCTGGCGGTCGAGCCGGTGGATCGACTGAATACGACGAACAGTCCCGCTTTTCCCCCGGATGAGCAGGGTTTCGCTGGTGGCCATATTTCCTTTCCGGGTGATCCCCTTCAGCAGGTCACCATCGGTGATACCTGTCGCTACAAAGATCACATCATCGTCATGGACCATCTGCGATAGCGTCAGCTTCCGGTTTGCTTCAATGCCCATGCTGGCACAGCGTGATAATTCCTTTTCACCGGCCAGGCGGTTTTCTTCATTGTCTTCTTTGACATGATGACGGGGCAGTAATCGGGCCTGCATATCTCCGCCAAGTGCACTGATCACCGCAGCAGAAATGACACCTTCCGGAGCGCCGCCAATGCCATACATCACATCCACCGCCTGGTCCGGCATGCAGGTCAGGATAGAGGCAGCCACATCTCCGTCAGGGAAGGCATAGACCCGCAGGCCTGCCTGATGGAGTTCCCCGATCAGTTCCTGATGCCGTGGCTTGGCTAAGACGGCCACGGTCAGTTCGGATAAGGGTTTCTGTAATGCGTGCGCGATCCGGGCCAGGTTCACGTCGAGTGGCAGGTCGAGGTCAATACAGCCTTTAGCACCGGGCCCGGTGACCAGCTTTTCCATATACATGTCAGGTGCATGCAGAAAAGCCCCTTTATTCCCGATTGCCATGACAGTCAGTGCATTGGACTGTCCCATCGCGGTCATTCGGGTACCTTCGATAGGGTCTACGGCAATATCGACTTCATCACCGTGTCCGCTACCGACCTGCTCGCCTATATAGAGCATTGGCGCTTCATCGATCTCGCCTTCACCAATAACAATCTGACCACGAATATCCAGGGAGTTAAGCGTACTGCGCATGGCATTAACGGCTGCACCATCCGCAAGGTTTTTATCGCCACGTCCAAGCCAGTGATGGCCCGCCAGGGCCGCGGCTTCTGTAACGCGGGCGAATTCGAGGGCTAATTCTCGTTTCATTGTCGGTTTTATCTGCAGAAAAAGGTCAGGTAGTGTACCACAGGCAGGAGGTCGGAAATTTACAACTGATGGCCCGCAGTCCAGCGGCGGGCCATCAGTTAACGGGCTTTAGTCATTAAACTTCTTTTTCATCTTCCCAGCTACGGGCTCGGGAGACGGCTTTTTTCCAGCCGGCATAACGATAATTACGCTCGGTCGTTTCAATAGAAGGGCGGAACTCACGCTCAATAACAGATTTTTCACGCACTTCATCCAGGTCTTTCCAGAAGCCAACGGCCAGACCGGCCAGGTACGCTGCACCTAATGCGGTAACTTCCCGTACTTCCGGACGCTCTACCCTGGCACCAAGAATATCGGCCTGGAATTGCATCAGGAAGTTATTCGCGACAGCCCCTCCGTCAACACGTAATGACTTTAACTGCGTCCCGGCATCATTTTGCATCGCTTCCAGGACATCACGGGTCTGGAAAGCAATAGACTCAAGCGTTGCACGGATAATATGGTTAGCATTCGCACCGCGAGTCAGCCCGAAAATTGCACCACGGGCATAGGGATCCCAGTAGGGCGCGCCCAGTCCGGTAAATGCCGGGACCATGTAGACGCCGTTAGAATCTTTAACCTTGGTCGCAAAGTATTCCGAGTCCAGAGCATCGTTAAAGAGATTCAGCTCATCCCGCAGCCACTGGATAGATGCACCGCCGATAAATACCGCCCCTTCCAGAGCATAGTTCACTTCTCCGCCAGGACCACAGGCGATAGTTGTCAGTAATCCGTGTGTTGAGGTGACCGCTTCTTTACCGGTGTTCATCAGCATAAAGCAGCCCGTACCATAGGTATTTTTGGCCATGCCCGGCTGAACACATAACTGGCCGTAAAGCGCGGCCTGCTGATCCCCGGCGATACCTGCGATTGGAATACGGGTACCCCCTTTGCCCCCGATGTTTGTCTGGCCGTAAACCTCTGAGGAGGCTTTGACTTCAGGCAGCATCGCGCGTGGGATGTCCAGGATATCCAGCATTCTGTCATCCCACTGCAGTTTATGGATATCAAACATCATAGTTCTGGAAGCATTGGTATAGTCAGTGATATGTACCCGACCCTGGGTCATTTTCCATACCAGCCAGGTATCCACGGTACCAAACAGGAGTTCGCCCTGTTGCGCCCGCTCACGTGCCCCTTCTACATTATCCAGAATCCACTTCACTTTGGTGCCTGAGAAGTAAGGGTTAATCACCAGTCCGGTTGTCTCCCTGATGTAATCCTCAAGGCCCTCTTTTTTGAGTTTTGAACAATAATCAGCAGTTCGCGGATCCTGCCATACAATGGCGTTATACACGGGTTTACCGGTTTTTTTGTCCCAGACAATGGTGGTTTCACGCTGGTTAGTGATACCGATAGCCGCAATCTGATCAGAACGGATATCGGCATGAGCTAATACTTCCACCAGGGTTGAACTTTGTGATGCCCAGATATCCATCGGGTCATGTTCTACCCAGCCGGTTTTCGGATAAATTTGCGTAAATTCACGCTGTGAGACTGCAATGATATTGGCATTGTGGTCAAGAACGACAGCACGTGAGCTGGTGGTTCCCTGATCCAGTGCGACAATGTATTTATTCCCGGCGTTAGTCATAATTTTTTTCCTGATGAAATCACTGAGGTTTACGCTTTACGCTGTTCAGAGCGTGGCTGAGCTTCTTCTGATGTTGTCGTTGCCGAAAGCGGAGTATTCACGGGTAAATAACGACCGATAAAATTACGGTAGATAAAAGCCCCTAAACTTGCGCCGACCAGAGGCCCGAAAACAGGAACCAGGAAATAAGGGATAGATTGTCCGCCAGTGAATGCGACTTTCCCCCAACCTGCCAGCGCGGCAAACACTTTAGGACCGAAGTCACGGGCCGGGTTCAGGGCGAAGCCAGTCAGTGGTCCCATCGCGGCACCGATAATCGCTACCAGTAAGCCAATTAATAACGGCGCCAGTGGTCCGCGCGGTAATCCGTTGCCATCGTCAGTCAGTGCCATAATGACAGCCATTAATACAGCGGTGATAACCAGCTCGACGAAAAAGGCCTGAGCAACATTGATATGCGGGCTGGGATAAGTGGAAAAAATGCCCGCCAGATCCAGACTGGCCACACTGCCCCGTACCATCTGGTGGGTTTGTTCAAAATCGATAAACAAGCTGCGGTACATCGCATACACCAGGGCAGCGGCACAGAACGCCCCCGCGACTTGTGCGATAATATAAGGGATAACTTTACGACCTTCAAAGTTGCCAAACAGGCAAAGGGCAACGGTGACGGCGGGATTAAGGTGCGCGCCAGAGATACCCGCACTCACATAGACGCCCATAGAGACGGCCAGACCCCAGACAATACAGATTTCCCATTGTCCGAAGCTGGCACCTGCCAGTTTCAATGCAGCCACACATCCGGCACCAAAAAACAGAATCAAACCGGTGCCGATGAATTCGGCTATGCATTGCCCTGTCAGTGTGTTTGTTGTTTGACTCATGATGAGTTCCTTCAGTGAGATTAAATTTATCGGTGTTATGTGTCCGCTCCCTGAACCCTCCGACTTTTCTTGTAGGGCTGATGTAAACTTATCGTTAACGAGCAAAAACGATAAATACCGAACTTAAAATTTGTGTTCTGTGTCAAAAAAAATGAGCGAATGCGAGTATTTTGTTAACGTGATGGTCGCCGGGAGGGAAAGAGGTCTGGCCTTGCTGATGTTTTCCCGGTATGTTTTCCCGGAAATACCAATTATTTTCACCGAAAATTGTTACAGACTGCTCCGGAAATCACCAGGTAACTGGACTTGCTTAATCAGGCTTCATACAATCAGATGATTGTTGCCTGCTACAGGAATTTTACAGGGTTTGTAGGGTTGTGGCTGGCACATCAACGCCTTGCGATCTATAGGAGAGGTTATAAAAATGTCATTTGAAATGTTCGAAAAACTGGAAGCAAAAGTACAGCAGGCGATTGATACTATCACCCTGTTGCAGATGGAAATTGAAGAACTGAAAGAACAGAATAATACTTTAAAGCAGGAATCGTTGCAGGTTGCCGGCAACCATGACTCTTTAACTCGTGAAAACCAGCAGCTAAAAGAAGAACAACAGCAGTGGCAGGAGCGTCTGCGAGCTTTGTTGGGAAAAATGGATGAGGTTTAATTCTGTAATGGAATGAACCGTGAATCGGGTGCCGGGGCACCCGTTTTGCCAGACAGGTCAGACTTCTTCCGTTGCCCCTAACGGGTTCTCCGAAAGAATGATGCCGGTGTTATCTGCGTAGAGATAATCGCCTGAGAAAAAGGTTACTCCGCCAAAATTGACGCGAATATCGCTTTCTCCGATGCCTTCACCTGCGGCTCCTGCCGGGATAGCAGCCATCGCCTGGATACCGATATCGAGTTCTTCCAGCTCGTCAACCTGACGTACCGAGCCATAAACAACAATACCTTCCCATTCATTCTGCGTCGCAAGCTGAGCAAGTTGCGCATCAATTAATGCACGCCTGACAGAGCCTCCGCCATCGATTAACAGCACACGCCCCAGTCCATTCTCTTCGAGCAGATCATAGATCAGGCCATTGTCTTCGAAGCATTTGACGGTCGTGATCTGACCACCAAAAGAAGTGCGCCCGCCAAAGTTTGAAAACAAGGGTTCTACAACATTCACTTCTTCATGGTAAATATCACACAGTTCAGAGGTATCGTATTTCATAGCCGTATCATCTGGTTGCCAGAGGTAAGGAAAGTATATCGTGTTCTGTCCACGGATAGCAAAAAGCATCCAACGTTATTGACGGTGACAGCATAAAAGCAGGGCAGACTCGTCAACAGGGGACTGTATACAGCATAAGGAATTGCTGAAAGCAGGGGGGCTGGATATCACTCAGGGGGTAAAGATAACCCCCTGAGTGATAAAGACCTCTGCCTCCTGAGAGGCTGAGGTCTGAAGGCAGAACATATAAACTACAGGATGAAGCGGCTCAAATCCTCATCAGCCACCAGTTTATCCAGGTGTTCGCTGACATAGCTCGCATCAATGGTCACGGTATCGCCCGGACGTTCGCTGGCATCAAAGGAAATATCTTCCATCAGGCGTTCCAGCACGGTGTAAAGACGACGGGCACCAATGTTTTCTGTTGTTTCGTTAACCTGCCATGCGGCTTCTGCGATACGACGAATACCATCATCGGTGAACTCTATAGTCACCCCTTCGGTAGCCATTAACGCTTTATACTGAACAGTGACTGAAGCACTTGGTTCGGTCAGGATACGTTCAAAATCATTCACTGTCAGCGCCTGAAGTTCAACGCGGATAGGTAAACGCCCCTGCAGTTCAGGGATCAGATCCGACGGGCTGGCAACCTGAAATGCGCCGGAGGCAATAAACAGAATATGATCAGTTTTCACCATGCCATGCTTAGTCGATACCGTACAACCTTCGACCAGTGGCAGTAAATCACGCTGTACCCCTTCACGTGAAACATCCGGCCCTGAGGATTGTCCGCGCTTACAGATTTTATCGATTTCGTCGATAAATACGATGCCATGCTGTTCAACGGCATCGATAGCTTCCTGCTTCAGTTCTTCCGGGTTGATCAGACGGGCAGCTTCTTCTTCAATCAGCAGTTTCAATGCTTCTTTAATTTTCAGCTTACGGGACTTCTGTTTTTGTCCCCCCAGGTTCTGAAACATGGATTGCAGCTGGCTGGTCATCTCTTCCATGCCAGGAGGGGCCATGATTTCAACGTCCATCGGTGATGCAGCAAGATCAATTTCGATCTCTTTATCATCCAGCTGGCCTTCACGCAGTTTTTTGCGGAAAGACTGACGTGCTGCTGAAGGTTCACCCGATTGTTCAGGCTGCCCCCAGTTATTTTTGGCCGGTGGGATCAGCACATCCAGAATGCGCTCTTCCGCCTGTTCTTCGGCCCTGACTTTATTGCGTTCGATAGCCTGACTACGGACCATCTTGATCGCTGAGTCCGTCAGATCGCGGATAATCGAATCCACTTCTTTACCGACATAACCGACTTCGGTGAATTTTGTCGCTTCTACTTTGATAAATGGTGCGTTGGCCAGCTTGGCCAGGCGACGGGCGATTTCGGTTTTACCGACACCGGTCGGACCGATCATCAGAATATTTTTAGGTGTCACTTCATGGCGCAGCTCTGCTTCCAGCTGCATACGACGCCAGCGGTTACGCAGGGCGATGGAGACAGCGCGCTTAGCACCATCCTGACCAATGATGAACTTATTCAGCTCACTGACTATTTCGCGGGGAGTCATTTCAGACATATAAAAAATCCTTACGTCCTGGACGTCAGTTCTTCGATAGTGACGTTATGGTTGGTATAGATACAAATATCACCCGCAATTTCCAGCGCTTTCCCGGTAATATCTTTGGCACTGAGCTCTGTATTTTCCAGCAGAGCGCGGGCAGCTGCCTGTGCGTAAGGGCCACCGGAACCAATAGCAATCAGATCATTTTCGGGCTGGATAACATCACCGTTACCACTAATGATGAGCGATGCATTTTCGTCAGCCACCGCGAGGAGGGCTTCCAGACGGCGAAGCATACGGTCGGTACGCCAGTCTTTTGCAAGTTCTACGGCAGCTTTGACCAGGTGGCCCTGATGCATTTCCAGTTTACGTTCAAACAGCTCAAATAATGTGAAGGCATCGGCAGTGCCTCCGGCAAAACCAGCAATGACCTTATCGTTATACAGACGACGTACTTTTTTGACGTTGCCTTTCATTACGGTGTTGCCAAGCGTGGCCTGGCCGTCACCACCAATAACTACCTGGCCATTGCGTCGAACACTTACAATCGTTGTCACGGGCCACCCCTTTTAACAGTGAAAAAAAGACTCCGCGCAGTGCGCGGAGTGACTTAATGGGATATATGGGGGGGATGGAAATGTTTTCAACCCCTGAAAGGGAGAGTTATACAGTTTGCGTGCCCTGACCCACGGAGCTGTCTGACGATACTTTCTACTTTCGTATAGTCTGAATAAGGGCCTATCACGACCCGGTTCCAGCCCCCACCGATGGTAATCCGGCTTTCAAACCCTTCGAAGGCGAGAGAGGCCCGGGCAGATTCAGCCTGTGCTGTCCCCTTAAAGGAGCCACACTGTATCAGCCAGCGTTTTCCGGAAGCAGCAGCCGTCTGTTTTTCCTGCTCCCGTGGGGTCGCGGCCGGGGGAACGCTTTGTGAAGGTGTTGCCGCCGTTATGGGAGCCGCCGCCTGAGGCTGGCGCTCGGGACGTTGCTGACGCTCTGCCTGCTGCTGGCGTTCGAGACGTTGCTGGCGTTCCGCTTGCTGCTGTCGGGCTAACTGTTGTTGGCGCTCCAGTCGTTGCTGTCGTTCTGCACGTTGTGTCTGCTGCAGTTGCTGTTGTTGCTGATAATTTTGTTGTTGCTGGTAACTCTGTTGCTGCTGATAGCTCTGTTGCTGGCGTAAGGTCTGTTGTTGTTGTGCCGGCGTTTGCTGATTCCAGGGCACTTCGTTCAGCTGTGTCGGTTGCTGACGCATGTCTTCAGCCATTTGATCCAGCAGCTGACGTTGTTCATCGGTGAGTTGAGTCTGCGATCGGATTTCCCCGCCAGCGGTGGGTTCTGTCGGCACGGCCACAGTCGTCTGCTGATCTTCCAGCTCTTTTATGTATTTCCAGCGCTCTTCAGGTTTAGGCGGTAAGCCCGTACCGGCATTTTTATGCGGAACAACTTCCTGTAACTCTTCTTTTTTATGGTGAGCGATAAACCACAGCCCCCCGATAAAACTCACCAGTACGGCCACAGCGAGTACGATAATCAGTGGGGGAAATCCTGAGCTGGATGGTTTCTTTTTGCTCCGGGAGGTGTTTTTTTTGCGTTGCGTCCCTGTTGAACGCCCGCGGCCTACATAGTCTCTTTGTGCCACATTCGTTCCGATAAGTTGAAAAATCAGCCTGCCGGGCGAATCGCCCGAAGTATTATTCATTGGCAATAATGCCCCCATTTTACTCAAGGGGATGAACTTTGACCAGTAAACTCTGCATCAGGCGTTGACTGAAAATAAGCAGATATCGCTGTGAACTCCCGGCTATCTGGCGGGTGTTAATGTCGAGTCACGGACAGTCAGACTGGCTTCCAGCAACCGCGACCCGCTGTTGACCCGTTTTCCCTGAATAATTTCTATCAGTAATGTGGCTGCCTCACACCCGATGCGAAAACGCGGCTGGGTCACGGTGGTCAGAGGCGGGTGGCTGTACTGCGCTGCATCTATATCATCAAAACCAATGACTGAAAGTTGTTCAGGTACACGGACTCCCATCACGGAGGCCTGGTGTAACACGCCCAGTGCCATGAGGTCATTGTGGCAAAAAATAGCCTCAGGGGGATCAGGTAATTGCATCAGATAGGTCAGCGCATCGCAGCCGGACGAAAATGAGAGATTTCCGCGTGCCAGATAACGGGGCTCCACCGGAATATTACGGCGGTTTAATGCCTGAATATATCCCTGCCGCCGGTAACGGCAGTGCGACAGGGTGTCCGGGCCAGTGATACAGGCAATTTTCTTTAACCCTGCGTCGAGTAACCAGCTTACGGCATTAAAGGCGGCGGTCAGGTTATCAATATGGACCGTCGGGAACGCGAGGTCGGCAGAAAATTCATTGGCCATCACCAGGGGAGGTAATTGCTCGCGGCACGAGAGTTCGGATAACACCGGTACCTGAGACCCCAGTAAGAGCAATCCGTCTGTCTGGCGGCTCAGAATTTTGTCCGGAAAGCTGACTTCCTGTAAATTCTGGTGAGCGCAGTCAGCGGTCAGTACCAGATAGCCTTCTGCTGCCGCAGTAACCTCAATACCGCGGATAATTTCATGAAAGAAAGGATCACAGATATCCGGTACCAGAATTAACAGGGTTCCGGAGTCATTGTTTTTCTGATAACGGGGATTAACGGGGGAGGAATAACCCAGCTCATTCATCGCTTGCATGACTTTGCTTCGGGCAGAAGAAGAGACTTTATCCGGAGAGGTTAAGGTCCGTGAAACCGTGGCGGTAGAGACACCGGCTTTTTTTGCGACATCTTTCATGGTGGTACGGTATGAAGGCAGGTTATCTTCCACAGCTCAGGCTCCCGATATAACATTCATTATCGTTGGGGCAGCCAGTCCTGCCCGGTTCTATTGTTAGCAGAATATGGGCGAAGACTGTTATCTGATTTGTAATAAAAACGGGGGTTTGTTGATTATTCGCGTACGTGACCGCAAAGATATCCGCTCTGCTCAGCTTTCGGTCGGATCAATATCCAGGGTCCATTTGACCTTCCGCATTAACGGCAAGGTCAGCACTAAAGGCATTGAGTGTTGCAGTATCCGTTGTAACTGCTTACGGGAGGGGTGTTGTAATAATAGCTGCCATCTCCAGCGACCGTTACGTTTAGCCTGAAGTGCCGGTACCGGCCCCATGATCCAGAAGTTTTCATCCTTCAGCGGAGTGCTTTCTAGTAAATTTCTTAATTGTAATAGCGCATTCTCCGCCTGCTGAGGATCAAAATCCTCCGCGCGAAACACGGCATGGCTGGAAAACGGTGGCAGACTCAGTTGCTTACGCTCCTGCAACGTCTGGCGGGCAAACGAGAAATAGCCCTGATATAGCAAGGTATGCAGCAGCGGATGTTCCGGATGGTGGGTCTGTAAGACGACTTCCCCTTGCTTCCCGGCCCTGCCAGCCCGGCCGGCAACCTGGGTATATAACTGCGCGAAGCGTTCTGTCGCACGAAAATCCGCAGAGAAAAGAGCACTGTCGACATCCAGTAAAGCGACCAGTGTGACATCCGGGAAATGGTGGCCTTTCGCCAGCATTTGTGTTCCGGCCAGAATACGTGCACCGCCCTGATGGATATCATCTAGATGCTGCTCCAGGCTCCCTTTTCTGCTGGTAGTATCACGGTCGATTCGGGTGACCGGGATTTCCGGGAACAGGGCTTTCAGCTGTTCTTCCAGTTGTTCTGTTCCCATACCGACCGGCATCAGGTGCGTCGAGCCACATCCCGGGCACTGATGGGGGATGGGGCGCTGACTATCACAATGGTGGCAACGCAGCGTGCGATTTTTCTGGTGAAAGGTGTAGTAACGTTCACACCGCTGGCACTCTGCCAGCCATCCGCAATCGTGGCAGAGCAGGGCGGGAGCATATCCGCGGCGGTTAAGGAACAATAAGACCTGGTTATTGGCGCTCAGGTGCTGACGAACTTTATGGATCAGGGCCGGAGATAACCCGGATTGCAGGCGAACCGACTTCAAATCAATCAGTTGCTGCTGCGCCTGACGTGCATTTCCGGCACGCTGTGTCAGCGTTAGCTGATGATATTTACCTGTCGTGACATTATGCAGCGTTTCCAGCGCAGGCGTAGCGGAACCCAGAATAATGGGAATATTTTCCTGATGGGCGCGGAACACAGCCAAATCCCTGGCGTGATATCGCCATCCTTCCTGCTGCTTATAGGAACTGTCGTGCTCTTCATCAATGATGATCACCCCGGGCCTGGCCAGCGGGGTAAAAAGTGCGGAACGGGTGCCGATGACAATGGCCGACTCTCCCCGGCGGGCACGTAACCAGACATTTAAGCGTTCAGTATCGTTGAGGGCGGAATGGAGCACATCCACCGGCGCATGGAAACGTTCGCGAAAGCGGGATATGGTCTGAGGTGTCAGTGCGATTTCCGGCACCAGCACCAGGGCCTGTTTTCCCTCAGCCAGAATATTTTCAATCACACTGAGGTACACTTCTGTTTTACCCGAACCGGTGATACCGGCCAGTAACCAGGCGGAATACCCGCTATCCTGGCTACGGATAGCGCCGACAGCCGTTGCCTGCTCAGTGTTCAGACGCAGTCGCTCACCGTTGAGCCGGTATGACTGCCGCCAGTCTGTCAGTTCTGCAGCCCGTTCAGTCAGTTCACAAAGCCCTTTTTTACGCAGTGCCTGTAATACCGGGTCACTCAGGTCATGCTGGCCGAGTTCATGACGTGCGATGGGACCATTCCGCAACAGGGCGAGTGCCTGCTGTTGCTTCACCGCACGTTTCAGGCTCTCCGGGACGGTGGCTTTACCCTGTTCGGTGATCCGCCATTGCCAGACTGCGGGCAATGCGGCCTCGCGACCCTGGCGCAGTAATACCGGTAATGCATGAAAGAAAACCTCGCCGATCGGATAATGGTAATAACCGGCTGCCCAGTTCAGTAAACACCACATCGTATCGGTAAAAAGCGAGCTCTCATCGATCACGGCATCAATGGATTTCAGTTGCTCTTCAGGCAGATCACTTTTATCCCTGATTGCATGCACAATCCCGGTCATTTTCCGGTGCCCGAACGTTACTTTCACCCTGCTGCCGACAACAGCAGTACGCTCAGCCAGGGGGCGGTAATCAAACAGCCGTGGCAGAGGAACAGGTAATGCAACCTTAAGGACGGGCATTCAGGCACTCCGGCAGATCAGTGGATAAAAAGGGTAGTGTACACGGTGGGGGCTTTCCCTGGTATGGGGTTTTATTTGCATAGTTCCGGCGAACTTCTGTATAATATAGCGCCTCTGTTGCCTGAAAGGTGGCAGGGAACTAAAAAAACATTCTTTTTTAACCGCGTGTGGTGCTGTGCAGGTTCGCCTGGCACGGAGAGCGACACGGCCTTCTACTGAGGTTCTCCCATGAAAAAAGGTATTCACCCGGAATATAATGCTGTAACCATTACCTGCTCTTGCGGTAACGTTATCAACACTCATTCTACTGTTAACCACGATGTAAACCTGGACGTTTGTGGTAAATGCCACCCGTTCTATACTGGTAAGCAGCGTGTTGTTGATACCGGTGGTCGTGTTGAGCGTTTCAACAAGCGTTTCAGCATTCCTGGTTCAAAATAAGTTTCTGACAGACGAGTCTGAAGATTCGGATGTTAAAAAACCCGGCATTGCCGGGTTTTTTTTAACCTTTTTTTCGTGGCGAAGCGCCTGCTGCGGGTGATTTCCCCGGATCAGTATTCCCATTTGTCCGGGTCGATGCCCATTTCACGCATAATGACTTTTGCCACTTCCGGGATCTCATCACTGCGTTCTTTCCGTAAATCATTGTCATCCGGTAACGGTTGGCCGGTAAATGCATGCAAAAAAGCCTCACACAACAGTTCACTGTTGGTGGCATGGCGCAGGTTATTTACCTGACGACGGGTCCGCTCATCAGTCAAAATCTTAAGCACTTTCAGAGGGATAGAGACGGTAATTTTTTTTACCTGCTCGCTTTTTTTGCCATGCTCAGCATAAGGGCTGATATATTCGGCATTCCATTCAGCCATGGGGTACCTTAATTAATAAAAAGTTAACTTGCCGGGATTCTGCTAATTATGCCAGATATCTCGTTTATTTTTGTCTTTGCGGGAAAATACTCACCCGGAATGTGACAATTGTAGCGGAATCTGGCCGACCAGTATAATTTTAGCGTTTCCGGGACCGTAGCTCAATCTACACCCATAGACATTTGGAAGTCTAGATGTATTGACGTCTAATTTGCAGGTGGTATTCTGTGCACACATTCTCTCTTTCAGTGAAAATACGCCATGACGACACCTAAGCAAGCGACCATTGCCGTACGCAGCGGATTAAATGATGATGAGCAATATGGTTGTGTAGTACCCCCTATCCACCTTTCCACGACTTATAACTTTACTGACTTTAATCAGCCAAGAACTCATGACTATTCCCGTCGTGGTAATCCGTCGCGTGATGTCGTCCAGAATGCGCTTGCCGAACTGGAAGGAGGTGCCGGGGCCGTCATGACGAATACCGGGATGTCTGCTATTTTACTGGTAACCACGGTGTTTCTGAAACCCGGTGATTTGCTGGTGGCTCCCCATGATTGTTATGGCGGCAGCTACCGCCTGTTAGAAAGCCTGCATAAACGCGGTGCATTCCGGGTGAAATTCATTGATCAGGGAGATGAACAGGCACTGGCCGCGGCGATGGCCGAAGGTCCGAAACTGGTCCTGATTGAGACGCCGAGCAACCCGCTATTGAGAGTCGTGGATATCGAGGCCATCAGCCGTGCAGCAAAAGCGGCAGGAGCCATTACAGTCGCCGATAATACTTTTATGAGCCCGGTATTGCAGAGTCCGCTTGAGCTTGGTGTGGACGTCGTTCTGCATTCCTGTACCAAATATCTGAACGGGCATTCGGATGTGGTTGCAGGCACCGTTATTGCAAAAGATCCTGACCTGGTCACGGAGCTGGCATGGTGGGCCAATAATATCGGCGTGACCGGCTCAGCATTTGACAGCTATTTACTGTTACGCGGATTAAGGACCCTCGGTCCCCGTATGGCAGCCGCGCAGCGTAATGCGCTGGCGATTGTCGAGGCATTAAAAAAACAGCCTCTGGTCAAAAAACTTTATCATCCTTCCTTACCGGAAAATGCCGGTCATGACATCGCGAAACGTCAGCAACGTGGATTTGGTGCGATGCTTAGCTTTGAGCTGGAGGGGGATGAACAGACGGTACGTACTTTTCTGAAAGCACTGAAACTCTTTACTCTCGCAGAGTCTCTCGGAGGCGTGGAAAGCCTGATTTCTCATACGGCCACCATGACACATGCAGGGATGTCTGCAGAAGCGAGAGCAGCGGCAGGAATTTCTGATACATTATTGCGTGTATCTGTAGGTATTGAAGACCATGAAGATTTAGTCGCTGATCTGGAAAATGCATTCCGGGTGGCAGGCAGGGGGTAAGAATGACAATTTCATCAGACTGTGTGGCGTCCGAAGTGAGGCAACTGCATAAATTCGGAGGCAGCAGCCTGGCGGATGTAAAATGCTATCAGCGTGCTGCTGATATTATGGCGGAATACAGCAAGCCCGGTGATTTGATGGTGGTGTCTGCTGCAGGCAGTACGACCAATCAGCTGATCAGCTGGCTGCAGCTCAGCCAGACCGATCGTCTGTCAGCACACCAGGTACAGCAGAATTTGCGCCGTTTCCAGACAGGGCTGATGAACAATCTCTTACCCGCAGCGGTGGCCGGCGCGTTGGTTCAGGAATTTATTCGAGATCTTGAACGACTGGCCGTACTACTGGATGGGCCGATCACTGAAGCTGTGTACGCCGAGGTGGTTGGCCACGGTGAAATCTGGTCAGCACGGCTGATGTCAGCGGTACTAACACAGCAGGATCTTCAGTCAGGCTGGCTGGATGCGCGCGAATTTTTATTGGCTGAACGTTCTGCTCAGCCGGAAGTGAAGGAAAGCGAATCACGGCAGTTACTGTTACAGCAACTGGCCGGGTATCACGGACAACGGGTGGTGATCACCGGTTTTATTGCCCGCAACCAGGCCGGTGAAACGGTTCTGCTGGGGCGTAATGGCTCTGACTACTCGGCGACACAAATCGGTGCGCTGGCAGGGGTCAGTAAAGTCACCATCTGGAGTGATGTTGCCGGGGTATACAGTGCCGACCCGCGTAAGGTTTCTGATGCCTGTCTGTTACCGTTACTGAGGCTTGATGAAGCCAGTGAACTGGCCAGACTGGCCGCCCCGGTATTACATACCCGTACCTTGCAGCCGGTTTCCGGCAGTGATATTGAACTGGAGTTGCGCTGCAGTTATCAGCCAGACCTGGGGTCGACGCGCATTGAACGCGTGCTGGCATCCGGAACCGGTGCCAGGATCGTGACCAGCCATGACGATGTCTGTCTGATTGAAATTGAAATCCCTAAACAACATGACTTTGCGGCCTTAAAGAAGGACGTCGAAGTACAACTCGCGCGGGCTCAGCTACGTCCGCTGGCCTCCGGGGTGCATCCGGACCGTTATTTACTGCAACTCTGTTATACCGCCGAAGTGGTCGACAGTGCGCTGGCATTGCTGCAGGGAAGTGGTTTGCCGGTAGGTGTACGTTTACGCGATGGGCTGGCCCTGGTGGCGATGGTGGGTGCCGGCGTCACGCGTAACCCGCTACACGCGCACCGGTTCTGGCAACAGATCAAAGACCAGCCGGTAGAGTTTGTCTGGCAATCCGAACAGAATATCAGCCTGGTGGCCGTATTGCGCTCCGGGCCGACGCAGCTCGTGATCCAGGGGCTGCATCAGTCGCTGTTCCGCGCTGAAAAACGGATTGGACTGATTTTATTAGGTAAAGGAAATATCGGGTCTCGCTGGCTGGAATTATTCGCGAGGGAGCAGGAGAATCTCTCTGATCGTAGTGGGTTCGAGTTTGTGCTGGCGGGCGTGGCGGATAGCCGGAAAAGTCTGCTGAACTATGAAGGGCTGGATGCCAGCCACGTACTGACCGTGTTCGATGACGAAGCGGAATATCGTGATCAGGAATCACTGTTTTTATGGATGCGTGACCATCCGTTTGATGATCTGGTCGTGCTGGATGTCACCGCCGAGGGTAGCATTGCCGATCAGTACCTGGATTTTGCCAGCTATGGTTTTCATATTATCAGTGCGAACAAAGTGGCAGGTTCATCAGACAGTGCCCACTGGCGTCAGCTCAGGGATGCGTTCAGCCGTACCGGACGTCACTGGCTTTATAACGCGACAGTCGGGGCCGGCTTACCGATTAACTACACCGTCCGCGATTTACGGGAGAGCGGAGATTCTATTCTCTCTATCAGCGGTATTTTCTCTGGCACATTGTCATGGTTATTCCTGCAATATGATGGCTCTGTCCCCTTTACCGAACTGGTGGATCAGGCATGGCAGCAGGGGCTGACCGAGCCTGATCCCCGCGTTGACCTCTCGGGTCTGGATGTGATGCGTAAACTGGTGATCCTGGCACGTGAAGCGGGCTACGATATAGAACCTCACCAGGTCCGTGTTGAATCGCTGGTTCCGGAAAATTGTACCGATGAATCGGTGGACCATTTCTTTGATAATGCGGATGCGCTGAATGATCAGATGTTACAGCGCTATGAAGCCGCGAACGAGGCGGGTCTGGTTCTGCGTTATGTGGCACGCTTTGATGCGAGTGGTAAGGCCAGGGTGGGTGTAGAGGCTGTCAGGCCGGAACATCCACTGGCGTCTCTGCTACCCTGCGATAATGTCTTTGCGATAGAAAGCCGCTGGTACCGGGATAATCCGCTGATTATCCGCGGGCCCGGCGCCGGGCGGGATGTGACCGCGGGGGCAATTCAGTCGGATCTCAATCGCCTCGCACAATTACTGTAGTTTCTTCTCAGGCAGAGTTTTCTCTGCCTTTTTTCTGTCTGTCTCATTTCCTCCATTGCCCTGTAAGCTGCACCCGGTCTGTTGTATGAATTTTTATCACAGTGACATGCTGATAATTCAGTTGACCCTTTCGTCGTAATTCGTCATTTTGAACATCTGGACGTCTAAACGTGTAGACGTTTAATAAATCATAACAGATGCGATCGACGAGGTAACAGGATGAGTTTCTTTCATGCCAATCAGCACGAGGCGCTTAATCAGAGCCTTTCAGAGTTAAACGGGCGTATTAATGTTTCTTTTGAATTTTTCCCGCCGCGTACTCAGGACATGGAAGACATTCTGTGGAGCTCTATTGATCGTTTAAGCAGTCTGAAACCGAAATTCGTTTCTGTGACTTACGGGGCGAATTCAGGGGAACGTGACCGTACCCATAGCATTATCAAAGGCATTAAAGAGCGTACCGGGCTTGAAGCCGCGCCTCATCTGACCTGTATTGATGCTAACCGCGATGAGCTTCGCAGTATTGCTCAGGATTACTGGGACAACGGGATCCGCCATATTGTGGCGCTGCGGGGTGACTTCCCGAATGGTGTCGGTAAACCGGATATGTACGCTTCTGATCTGGTGACATTACTGAAAGACGTCGGTGATTTTGATATTTCGGTGGCCGCTTATCCCGAAGTGCATCCTGAAGCGAAAAGTGCTCAGGCCGATTTATTAAGTCTGAAACGTAAAGTGGATGCGGGCGCAGACCGTGCGATCACCCAGTTCTTTTTTGATGTCGAGAGCTACTTACGCTTCCGTGACCGTTGCGCGGCAACCGGGATTGATGTGGAAATTGTTCCGGGCATTCTGCCTGTCAGTAACTTTAAGCAGCTACAACGCTTTGCCACACTGACCAATGTGCGCGTACCGAACTGGATGAATACCATGTTTGACGGGCTGGATAATGACCCGGAGACCCGTAAGCTGGTCGGGGCAAATATTGCCATGGATATGGTGAAAATTCTCTCCCGGGAAGGCGTGAAGGATTTCCATTTCTATACACTGAACCGTGCAGAAATGAGTTATGCCATTTGTCACACCCTGGGGGTTCGCCCGCAGCTTGCTGCGGTGTAATGGCAACGATAAGTCCGTGAACGCGGTAATATCAGAAAAAGCACCCGTCACCGGGTGCTTTTTCTATTGCTCTCTTCTGAAGGAGGCTGCGGGTCGGTCAACACAGGTCATCTGGCCATCCTTTGCGATAAAAAAGGCCACCCGGGGTGGCCTTTCAGGGATCCCGCAGGACATCACGGTTTAGCCGGTATTGCGCATACCGGCGGCGATACCGGCAATCGTGACCATCAGTGCCTGTTCGACTTCCGGTGCCGTCACTTCTCCGGCGGCCTCACAGGCCCGGGAACGGGAAAGCAATTCGGCCTGTAAGACGTTAAGCGGGTCAGTGTAGACATTCCGCAGTGCGATAGACTCTGCAATCCAGGGCTGGTCGGCCATCAGATGGGCGTCATTAGAGATCGCCAGCACGGTTTTAATGTCGTCTGCCAGTTGAGCTCGCAACTGTTCACCCAGACCCCAGAGTGAAGGGTCGACCAGACGCTGGTCATAATATTCCGCTAACCAGAGGTCAGCTTTCGCGAAGACCATTTCCAGCATGCCGATACGGGTCGAGAAGAATGGCCAGTCATGGCACATCGTTTCCAACTCTTTCTGTTTCCCTGCAGAGACTGTTTTTTGCAGTGCTGCCCCGGCCCCCAGCCAGGCAGGCAACATTAACCGGTTCTGGGTCCAGGCAAAAATCCACGGGATGGCACGTAAAGATTCCACGCCCCCGGCAGGACGGCGTTTTGCCGGACGGGATCCCAGAGGCAATTTACCCAGCTCCTGTTCCGGCGTCGCAGAACGGAAATACGGAACGAAATCAGCATGTTCACGAACATAGCCGCGGTACATATTGCAGGAGTCCGCGGAGAGTTGATCCATAATCGCTTGCCATTCCGGTTTGGGCTCTGGCGGCGGCAGCAGGTTGGCCTCCAGGATCGCCCCGGTATACAGCGACAGGCTGGCAATGGTCACTTCCGGCAGGCCAAACTTAAAGCGGATCATTTCGCCCTGTTCAGTGACGCGTAACCCGCCCTTCAGGCTGCCCGGGGGCTGTGACAGCAGCGCAGCATGGGCCGGTGCGCCGCCACGTCCAATCGAACCGCCACGTCCGTGGAACAGTGTTAAGGCAACTCCGGCCTTTTCACAGGTCTTGATCAGCGCATCCTGAGCCTGATATTGCGCCCAGCTTGCAGCCATAACGCCGGCATCTTTGGCGGAGTCTGAATAGCCGATCATCACCATCTGTTTGCCTTCAATAAAGCCGCGATACCAGTCAATATTCAGCAACTGTGTCATGACATCATTGGCATTATTCAGGTCATCAAGGGTTTCAAATAGCGGGGCAACCGGCATGGCATAACGGATCCCGGCTTCCTTCAGTAACAGGTGCACTGCCAGGACGTCGGACGGTGTTTTTGCCATAGAAATCACATAGGCCGCGATAGATCCTTGCGGGACTTCGGCAACCACACGGCAGGTCTCCAGGACTTCACGGGTTTCCGGTCCCGGCTCCCATTGCTGTGGCAGAAGCGGACGTTTAGAGTTCAGCTCGCGGATCAGGAAAGCCTGCTTATCGGCCTCTGACCAGCTTTCATAATCGCCCAGCCCCAGATAGCGGGTAATCTCTGCCAGGGCCTCGGTATGGCGGGTACTCTCCTGGCGCACATCAATACGCACCAGCGGGACGCCAAAGCATTTAATCCGGCGCAGGGTATCCAGCAACTGGCCATTGGCAATAATCCCCATACCGCATTGTTTTAAGGACTGATAAATGGCGAATAACGGATCCCATAACTGCTCATTGGCAATCAGCAGGTCGGCGGGACGGGATGGACGTTCGCCTTTCAGGCGTCTTTCCAGGTAAGTCTGGGTATTGGTCAGTTGGGTACGAAGACGTTTCAGAATAACGCGGTACGGTTCCAGAGCCTCCGGGTCACCGCATAATTCGCGGACGTCATCGGTACAGACAGACATGGAAAGCTCAGAGATAAGCACACCGATATCCCGCAGGAATAAATCGGTGGCTTTCCAGCGACTCAGCTGGATAACATGACGGGTTACCGGTGCGGTGACATTCGGGTTACCGTCACGATCTCCTCCCATCCAGGAGGTAAATTTTACCGGCACAAAATCGACCGGCAGGGTAATACCGAAGGTTTCTTCGGCCTGCTCATTCAGTTCGCGCAAAAACGCGGGAACGCCTTCCCACAGACTGTTTTCAACGACCGCAAAACCCCACTTAGCTTCATCCACTGGTGTGGGTCTGATCTTGCGAATTTCATCGGTATGCCAGGCTTGTGCCACTAACTGACGTAAGCGCCGCATGATGGTATTACGTTCGTAGTCAGTCAGGTCACTGTGGTCGAGTTGTTTCAGGCAGCTATTTACTTCAACCAGTTTATGGATAAGCGTCCGACGGGTGATCTCTGTCGGATGTGCCGTAAGTACCAGTTCTATCGAAAGCGACTCGATGGCTTTCAGAATATCGTCGCGGGTCAGGGAGTTATTTTGTTTTAACCGTTCGAATTCCTGTTTCAGAAGTTCGGGGTTGTTGGCGCCCTGGGCCTGCAGAGAGATGGTCTGGTACTGTTCAGCAACGTTCGTCAGATTAAGGAACTGGCTGAAGGCTCTGGCGACCGGTAATAATTCTTCATTGGATAAGTTTTGCAGGGTGGAAAGCAGTTCCTGACGATCAGTCTCATTACCTGCACGGGATGATTTGGAGAGTTTACGTATGGTTTCTACGCGCTCAAGAATATTTTCCCCTAAGGCATCCTTGACGGTATCCCCGAGAAGTTTACCGAGCATACTGACATTACTTCGCATTGCGGAATATTGTTCGTTCATGTGACCCTGAAACCCTCTGTCATATTTATCTGATTTTGTTATCAGTCCGGCATAACCCTGTCTTTTATCTAGCCATGTTACTGAGGATTCGTCAAATGGCTTCCATAGGGAAAGGTATAATGTAACTTACTGAATTTAATAAAATTTGATAGAGGGGGTCTTTGATAAGTTATTCTTATTAAAGAGAAAAGGGGACCGGGGATTTAATCAAAATCCCCGGTAATCACATTAATGACAGAAATGCTGAACAACACGCTCGAGTAATTCGCGGGTCGGATTAATGAAGGATGTATCGAGATATTCATCAGGCTGATGCGCCTGTTCGATGGATCCGGGACCGAGCACCAGTGTCGGACAGAGCTCCTGAATAAAAGGCGCTTCGGTACAGTAGTTAACGATTTCAGTTTCGCGGCCCAGCAGCTTTTCAATCACTTTTACCAGCCCATGGTGGCGAGGGCATTCATACCCCGGGATGGGCGGGTGCAGGTCACTGACGGTCAGCCGGCCTGGCCAGCGTTCACTCACCGGTGTTAGCGCTTCCATGAGTAATTCGTGCAGGTCATTCAGAGCGAGTCCGGGCAGTGGGCGGATATCCATATGCAGTTCACAGCAGGCACAGATGCGGTTCGGGGCATCACCGCCGTTGATTGAACCGAAATTCATGGTCGGATAGGGAATGACGAAACCGTCATGGTGATAACGTTCTTTCAGCGTATTACGCAGGCCGGTCAGATGTGTAATGGCATCATGCATCAGTTCAATCGCATTCACGCCCCGGGCAGGATCGCTTGAATGGCCGGACTGCCCCTGAATACGGATAGCTTTTGAAAGATGTCCCTTATGTGCACGTACCGGTTTCAGTGAAGTTGGCTCACCAATAATGGCGCAATCGGGACGCAGGTCGGTGGTGCGGGCAAAATAGCTGGCACCGGCCATCGTGGTTTCTTCATCTGCCGTTGCCAGAATATAAAGCGGCTTTTTCAGTCGGGTAATATCAATATCCCGTAACGTGTCCAGAATAAAGGCAAAAAAGCCTTTCATATCTGCCGTCCCCAGGCCATAGAGTTTGTTGTCACGCTCTGTCAGTGTAAAGGGGTCCTGGGTCCAGCGACCGTCATCGAACGGCACCGTATCGGTATGCCCTGCCAGCATCAGCCCGCCGGTGCCACTGCCAGCCCTGGCCAGCAGGTTAAATTTATTCCGTGTTTCCGGGACCGGCTGGACTTCGGTATGAAATCCCAGGTCACGGAACCATCCCGCCAGTAAGTTGATTAGCCCTTCATTACTCTGGTCTAAGGCACTTTCTGTCGCGCTGACAGAGGGCATCGCGATTAACTGACGATAAAGCTCAATAAAAGGAGGTAATTTTGTCTTCACTGTTGACGGTCCTTGCGTTAGGATGTATCAATATTCATGCAGTAATTGTGAATAAAAATACATTATAGCCTGAAGCATGTGAACTTTTTTTGCTTACGAAGGCAACCCGGGGAGCGGGGCATACCCTGTCCTGAATCATAGACTTTACGTAAAAGGTGCACAGCCTGATGTTGAAGACGCTGATTGTTGGTGCCAGTGGTTATGCTGGTGTTGAACTGGTCACTTACCTGAATCGCCATCCACACATAAACATAACCGGAATTGCGGTATCAGCGCAAAGTCCGGATGCGGGAAAATTGTTGTCCGACATTTATCCGCAACTGAAAGGTCGTGTGGATCTCCGGCTGCAGCCGCTCACCGATGTTGCCGCAGTGGCAAAAGACGCTGATGTTGTTTTCCTGGCAACCGCCCATGAAGTCAGCCACGATTTAGCGCCACAGTTTTTAGAGCATGGCTGTGTTGTCCTTGATCTCTCAGGGGCCTGGCGGGTGAATAGTGCAGAGTTTTATACCCGCTATTACGGGTTTACTCATCAGTATCCTGAACTGCTGGAACAGGCGGCTTATGGTATGGCGGAATGGCAGGCAGAGCGGATTCAGCAAGCGAACCTGATTGCCGTCCCGGGTTGCTACCCGACAGCCTCTCAGTTGGCGATTAAACCGTTGCTGGCGGCAGGATTACTGAATACTGAGCAGTGGCCTGTCATCAATGCAACCAGCGGTGTCAGCGGCTCCGGACGGAAAGCCTCGCTGAATACCAGTTTCTGTGAAGTCAGCCTGCAACCCTATGGCCTGTTTACGCACCGCCATCAACCGGAAATTGCTGCCCATCTTGGGACGCCGGTGGTCTTTACGCCGCAGTTGGGCAACTTCCCTCGCGGCATTCTGGCTACCAGCACCTGTCGCCTGAAGCCCGGAGTGACCGCAGAGCAGGTGGCGAAGGCCTTCAACGATGCCTATGATGATAAACCGCTGGTTCGTCTTTATGACTCCGGCGTACCGGCCCTGAAATCCGTTATCGGCCTGCCTTTCTGCGATATCGGTTTTGCAGTCGATGGCGAGCATGTCATTGTCGTGAGTGCGGAAGATAACCTGCTGAAAGGGGCTTCGTCTCACGCAGTGCAGTGTATGAATATTCGTTTCGGTTATCCTGAAACGCTTTCTTTGCTTTAAATGCAGGTGTTTTCCATGACAAATCCATTAATTATTAAACTGGGCGGCGTACTGCTGGATAGCGAAGAAGCGCTGGGAAGATTATTTGATGCATTACTGGCATATCGTCAGAAGCATCAGCGTCCTCTGGTGATTGTCCATGGCGGGGGCTGTCTGGTTGACGACCTGATGAAGAAACTGGCACTGCCGGTCAGCAAAAAAAACGGACTGCGGGTTACCCCGGCAGATCAGATAGACATCATTACCGGTGCTCTGGCGGGTACGGCCAATAAAACGTTACTGGCCTGGGCCAGAAAATACGGCATTAATGCGGTCGGCCTGTCACTGGGTGACGGCGGCATCGCGAATGTCGCGCAGTTTGATGAGGAACTGGGTCATGTCGGTAAAGCGACACCCGGTAACCCGGCATTGGTGAATACATTAACCGGCAGCGGTTATTTGCCGATCATCAGTTCTATCGGGATCACCGATGACGGACTGTTGATGAATGTGAATGCTGACCAGGCCGCCACTGCGCTGGCTTCCACCTTAGGCGCCGACCTGGTACTGCTGTCAGATGTGAGCGGTATTCTCGACGGTAAAGGACAGCGTATTGAAGAAATGACCGCTGAGAAGGCTGAAGCCTTAATCGCTCAGGGCATTATTACTGACGGTATGATTGTAAAAGTCCATGCGGCGCTGGATGCTGCAAAAACGCTGGGCCGGCCGGTGGATATTGCCAGCTGGCGGCATGCAGAGCAGTTACCTGACTTATTTAACGGTGTGTCCATTGGCACCCGGATTTTGGCTTAACGACAAAGACTGATTCAAGGATTAAACGATGCAAACTCAAGGTATTAAAAAAATCGTTCTGGCGTACTCCGGCGGACTGGACACTTCGGCGATCATTCCCTGGCTGAAAGAGAACTACGGCTGTGAAGTTGTCGCTTTTGTCGCTAACGTGGGTCAGGATCCGGAAGATCTGGTCGGCGTTGAAGGGAAAGCCCTGCAGTCAGGCGCCTCAGAATGTCATGTCGTTGACCTGCGTGAAGAGTTCATCAGTGATTATGTTTATCCGGTGCTGCAAACCGGCGCACTGTATGAAGGTACCTATCTGCTGGGGACCTCCATGGCACGTCCTATCATTGCTAAAGCTCAGGTTGAGCTGGCTCTGAAAGTGGGCGCAGATGCGGTATGTCACGGCGCTACCGGTAAAGGGAATGATCAGGTACGTTTCGAAAGCACCTATGCTGCGCTGGCACCTCAGCTGAAAGTCGTTGCGCCATGGCGTGAATGGGACCTGCGTTCGCGTGAAGCCCTGCTGGCCTACCTGAAAGAGCGTAATATTCCGACCACGGCGACGCTGGAAAAAATCTACAGCCGTGATGAGAATGCATGGCATATCTCGACAGAAGGCGGTGTGCTGGAAAGCCCGTGGAATGCTTCAAACAAAGACTGCTGGGTCTGGACGACCGATCCTCTGGAAGCGCCGGATCAGCCGGAACAGGTGACCGTGAAAGTTGAAAAAGGTCAGGTGGTTGCGGTTAACGGTGAAGCTCTGACGCCTTTCGGATGCCTGGAAAAACTGAACGTGCTGGGAGCGAAACACGGTGTTGGCCGTATCGATATTGTCGAAAACCGTCTGGTTGGCATGAAATCCCGTGGTTGCTATGAAACTCCTGGCGGCACCATTATGGTGAATGCGTTACGTGCTGTTGAACAGCTGGTACTGGATCGCGACAGCTACAAATGGCGTGAGCAGCTGGGCCTTGAAATGTCCTATGTCGTGTATGACGGACGCTGGTTTACGCCACTGCGTAAGTCTTTACAGGCTTCTGCAGAATCGCTGGCGGAAGAGGTTAATGGTGAAGTCGTGCTGCAGTTATACAAAGGCCAGGTCAGCGCAATTCAGAAGAAATCAGAAAACAGCCTGTATTCAGAAGAGTTCGCCACCTTCGGCGAAGATGAAGTTTATGATCACAGCCATGCCGGTGGCTTCATTCGTTTGTACTCTCTGTCTTCACGTATCCGTGCATTGAAAGAACAGAAATAAGATTCCGGTCAGATAATCCGGAGCAGGGTAGCGGTGAGGCTACCCTGCAGTTCAGAATAACCCATTATAGGGAGCATCATTATGGCACTGTGGGGCGGACGTTTTACTCAGGCAGCAGACCAGCGGTTTAAACAATTTAACGACTCTCTGCGTTTTGACTACCGACTGGCAGAACAGGACATCACCGGCTCAGTGGCCTGGTCTAAAGCACTGGTTACGGTCGGGGTGTTGAGTCAGGAAGAACAGCAACAGCTGGAACAGGCACTGCATGCCCTGCTGAGTGAAGTTCGTGCTAACCCTGAGCAGGTACTGCAAAGCGATGCCGAAGATATCCATAGCTGGGTCGAAGGTAAGCTTATCGACAAAGTCGGCGCGCTGGGTAAAAAACTGCATACCGGTCGCAGCCGTAACGACCAGGTGGCGACGGATCTGAAACTGTGGTGTAAACAACAGGTCAGTGAACTTCTGAACGCGACCCGTGAGTTACAGCAGGCGCTGGTGGCTACCGCTGAAGCGAATCAGGATGCAGTCATGCCGGGGTATACCCACCTGCAACGTGCCCAGCCGGTCACCTTTGCCCACTGGTGTCTGGCCTATACAGAAATGCTGGCACGGGATGAAAGCCGGCTGCAGGATGCATTAAAGCGTCTGGATGTCAGTCCGCTGGGATGCGGTGCGCTGGCCGGAACTGCCTATGAGATCGATCGTGAACAACTGGCCGGTTGGTTAGGTTTTGCCTCAGCGACACGCAATAGCCTGGACTCTGTTTCTGATCGCGACCATGTGCTGGAATTACTCTCCGATGCCTCCATCGGTATGGTGCACTTGTCCCGCTTTGCGGAAGACCTGATTTTCTTCAACTCCGGTGAAGCCGGCTTTGTTGAACTGTCCGATAAAGTGACTTCTGGCTCCTCCCTGATGCCACAGAAAAAGAACCCGGATGCGCTGGAACTGATCCGCGGCAAATGTGGCCGTGTGCAGGGTGCACTGACCGGAATGATGATGACCCTGAAAGGGCTACCGCTGGCCTATAATAAAGACATGCAGGAAGATAAAGAAGGGCTGTTTGATGCCCTGGATACCTGGCTGGATTGTCTGCATATGGCCGGGTTAGTGCTGGAAGGCATTCAGGTGAAGCGTCCGCGCTGTCAGGAAGCGGCAGAGCAGGGATATGCCAACTCGACAGAGCTGGCTGATTATCTGGTGGCTAAAGGCGTCCCTTTCCGTGAAGCTCACCATATTGTGGGCGAGGCTGTGGTTGCGGCGATCCATAAAGGGGTGGCGCTGGAAGCCTTATCCCTGGAGGAGCTTAAAACCTTCAGTCCGGTGATTGACCAGGATGTTTACCCGATCCTGTCATTACAGTCCTGTCTGGACAAACGTAATGCACAGGGGGGCGTGGCTCCGGCACAGGTTGCATTGGCCATCAGTGACGCTAAAAAGCGCCTGGGTTAAGCGGCGGATAAAATAAAAACAGCGGACCCGGGTCCGCTGTTTTTTTATGTTTACGGGGGAGCGACCGTCAGGCAGCGATTATCCCCGCAGGAAGTACTGCTCCAGGTCATCGCTGCCACCGATATGGCGGCCACCGATAAAGACCTGAGGCACCGTTGCGCGCCCGGTAACGGCACGGAGGCTCACGGTGGTAGCATCCTGGCCTAAAATAATCTCTTCATACTGGATCCCGCGTTCCTGCAGCATCTGTTTTGCTTTTGCACAGAACTGGCAGCCCGGTTTGGTAAACAGAGAGACGGATTCCTGCAGTTTTACATCCGGTGCCAGATATTGCAGCATGGTATCAGCATCAGAGACTTCAAACGGGTCACCCGGTTTGTTAGGTTCAACAAACATTTTCTCAACTTTGCCGTCGCGAACCAGCATAGAGTAACGCCATGAACGTGCACCGAAGCCCAGGTCTTCTTTTTCGACCAGCATATCCATGCCCCGGGTAAAGTCACCATTACCGTCCGGAATAAAGGTAATATTTTCCGCATGCTGATCGGCTTTCCATGCATTCATCACGAAGGTATCGTTGACGGAAATACACAGAATATCGTCAACGCCATGCTGTGAGAAAACATTGTACAGCTCGTTATAGCGCGGCAGATGGCTGGATGAACATGTCGGGGTAAATGCACCCGGCAGTGAGAAGACGATGACCGTTTTGTTTTTGAACAAATCATCGGTGGTCACATTGACCCATTTGTCACCCTGACGGGTGTGAAAGGTCACCTGGGGTACTGAACGGCCTTCATAAGTCTCTGACATACTTTCTCCTGTCTGGTGTAGGAACACACTCAATCATCGGTAATTTGAATCTGATAGCAATTATTATGACCTCTCTGTCTTGATAGGGCTAATCGTTGATTGCTATGCTATCTATCGCCATGAACTATCATGCGCCGGAGGAAATTAATGAATATTCGTGACCTTGAGTATCTGGTTTCACTGGCAGAACATCGCCATTTTCGTCGGGCTGCGGATGCCTGTCATGTCAGCCAGCCAACGCTGAGCGGTCAAATCCGTAAACTGGAAGATGAGCTGGGCGTTATGCTGTTGGAGCGTACCAGTCGTAAGGTGCTCTTCACTCAGGCCGGTTTACTACTGGTGGATCAGGCCCGTACTGTTCTGCGGGAAGTAAAAGTACTTAAGGAAATGGCTAGCCAGCAAGGCGAAACCATGTCCGGCCCGTTGCATATCGGCCTCATTCCGACGGTCGGTCCGTATTTGTTACCTCAGATAGTCCCTATGTTGCATCAGACATTCCCGAAACTGGAAATGTATCTGCATGAAGCCCAGACACAACAGTTACTGGCTCAACTGGATAGCGGACAGCTCGATTGCGCCATTATGGCACTGGTCAAAGAAACCGAAGCGTTTATCGAAGTGCCATTATTTGATGAACCGATGAAGCTGGCAGTTTATTCCGATCATCCCTGGCATCAACGGGAAAGAGTCCCGATGTCAGAACTGGCGGGTGAGAAGCTGCTGATGTTGCAGGACGGACACTGTCTGAGAGATCAGGCGATGGGCTTCTGTTTTTCCGCCGGCGCAGATGAAGACACTCATTTCCGTGCCACCAGTCTGGAGACCTTACGTAATATGGTCGCCGCAGGCAGCGGGATTACGTTGATGCCTTCGCTGGCTATCCCGAATGAAAGGGAGCGGGATGGCGTATGTTACATCCCTTGTGACAAGCCGGTTCCCCAACGCACCATTGCACTGATCTACCGCCCCGGGTCGCCTCTGCGCAGCCGTTATGAACAACTGGCAGAGACTATTAGCGCGCATATGCGTGACTCAGGGAACCTGTCAAAATAAACGATTAAGGCCATTGAGCGCAGCAACGCGATACGCTTCGGCCATCGTCGGGTAGTTAAAGGTGGTATTTACAAAGTATTCCAGCGTATTACCACCATTTTTCTGTTCCATAATGGCCTGACCGATATGAATGATTTCTGCCGCCCGCTCACCGAAGCAGTGAATACCCAGAATTTCTTTGGTATCGCGGTGGAAGAGTATTTTCAGGCTGCCGATGTTCATCCCGACAATCTGAGCCCGGGCAAGGTGTTTAAACTGTGCCCGGCCGACTTCGTAAGGGATTTTCATTGCGGTTAACTGTTGTTCTGTTTTTCCGACAGAACTGATTTCCGGAATGGTATAAATCCCTGTCGGTATATCTTCAATCAGATGGGCTGTAGCTTCACCTTTTATAATCGCTTGCGCCGCTATCCTGCCCTGATCATAAGCTGCAGAGGCCAGACTCGGATAACCAATGACGTCCCCGACGGCATAAATATGAGGCTGTGCTGTCTGATACATCCCGTTGACCTTCAGCAATCCGCGGCTATCGGCTTCCAGCCCGGCATTTTCCAGCGTCAGTGAATCTGTGTTACCTGTGCGCCCGTTAGCATAGAGCAGACAATCCGCTTTCATCCGTTTGCCGGACTTCAGCGAGACAATGACTCCCTCGTCATTGGCTTCCACTTTTTCAAATTCTTCGTTGTGGCGAATAACCACGCCGCTGTTCCAGAAATGATAAGAGAGTGAATCTGACATTTCCTGATCCAGGAAGGCCAGCAAGCGATCACGGGTATTAATCAAATCCACTTTCACACCGAGACCGCGGAAAATAGACGCATACTCACAACCGATAACCCCGGCACCATAAATGATGACATGGGAAGGCTCATGATGAAGATCAAGGATGGAATCAGAATCGTAAATGCGTGGATGAGAGAAGTCTACGCTATCCGGATGATAAGGACGTGAGCCGCAAGCGATAACAAACTTCCCGGCCGTGAGTCTCTCACTGGAACCGTCAGGAAGCACCACTTCCAGGGTGTGGTCATCAATAAAATGAGCATCCCCCTGATAGAGCTCACAGTGATTACGTTCATAGAACCCCTGCCGCATATTGGTTTGCTGCTGAATAACATTTTCCGTGTGTTTCAGAATGTCTGCAAATGAAGAGCGCAGCAGGCGGGTGTGATCGCTGTATAACGGGTTCTGGTTAAATTCAATAATTCTGCTGACCGCATGACGCAGTGCTTTTGACGGGATTGTGCCCCAATGGGTACATCCCCCCCCGATATTGTGAAAGCGCTCGATAACGGCAACTTTTGCCCCTTGCTTTACCAGTCCCATGGCCGCACCTTCACCGCCGGGGCCGGAACCAATCACAATCGCATCATAATCGTAAGACTTTTGCATATTCACACGTCCTATGTCCTAAAACATTATTACAACGTAAATATAACATTTCGTTCAAAACACCTGAACGCCAATCGTGTTATTTCTTATTTCAGGCTCTGATTGATAAGTTAACAGGCGTTCACAAAGTTTGCGCCACTGTACGCTGATAATTTTGATATAGTGCCGAAATGAAGTGTAAAAAGGCAGAGATGATGGGCGTCAGAGCACAGCAAAAAGAACGTACAAGACGTACTCTTATTGAAGCAGCGTTCAGTCAGTTAAGTGCGGAACGCAGCTTTGCCAGTTTGAGTCTCCGTGAAGTCGCCCGTGAAGCCGGTATTGCACCGACTTCCTTTTACCGGCATTTTAAAGATGTGGACGAGCTTGGACTGACAATGGTCGATGAGAGCGGGCTTATGTTACGTCAGCTGATGCGCCAGGCCCGTCAGCGCATTGCCAAGGGTGGCAGTATCATCAAGACCTCTGTCTCTACCTTTATGGAATTTATCGGCAATAACCCGAATGCGTTTCGTTTATTATTGCGTGAGCGTTCCGGAACCTCAGCCGCATTTCGTGCCGCCGTTGCGCGGGAAATTCAGCATTTTATTGCTGAACTGGCCGATTATCTTGAATTAGAAAACCATATGCCTCGCAGCTTTACAGAAGCGCAGGCAGAAGCGATGGTAACGATTGTTTTCAGTGCCGGTGCTGAAGCGGTAGATGTGGATATTGAGCAGCGACGCAAACTCGAAGAGCGTCTGGTCCTTCAGTTAAGAATGATCTCGAAAGGTGCCTATTATTGGTATCGTCGTGAACAGGAAAGATTGGCTTCAGCCACAGATAAATCAGAAGAGTAAACAAACAGGTAATATTATGACTGAGCAAAATCCTCGTGATAAAGGAACACTGATCTTAGCTTTTATCACCGGTTTATCCATCCACGGTACCTTTACCACCCTTTTTAACAGCTATGTTCCGTTTTCATTTTTTCCCTTAATTTCGCTGGGGCTGGCGGTCTGGTACCTGCATAAACGGTATCTGAATCGCAGTATGCCGGAAGGTATGCCTTCACTGGCTACAGGGTTCTTCTTTCTGGGGATCTTTTTGTACAGTGCTATCATTCGTGCACAGTACCCGGAAATGGGTTCTAATTTCTTTCCGACACTGGTGATGGTTTGTCTGGTGTTCTGGATGTTCAGCCGGTTTCGCGGCCGTTAAACTAAAAACCCCGCCAGCGGCGGGGTTGTTGTCAGTCTTTGCGACGCAACAGCACTCCACACTCCATATGATGGGTGTAAGGAAACTGGTCGAACAGCGCCAGACGTTCTACCTGATGTGTTTCGGTTAATGTCCGCAGGTTATCGCACAGAGTTTCCGGATTACAGGAAATATACAGAATCGCCGGGTAGGCCTGAACCATCTTCAGTGTTTCCTGATCCAGCCCGCTGCGTGGCGGGTCGACAAAGATGGTCTCGCACTCATAGCTGCTCAGATCTATCCCTTCCAGGCGATTAAATTCCCGCACACCGTTCATTGCCTGAGTAAACTCCTCAGCAGACATGCGTACCACCTGAACATTGTCTATCTTATTCGCGGCAATATTATATTTTGCGGATTCCACCGAAGGTTTAGCGATCTCTGTGGCCAGTACCCGCCGGAAGTTCCTGGCCAGCGCCAGAGAGAAGTTACCATTCCCGCAATACAGTTCCAGCAGGTCACCTGACGACTGGCGAGTGACATCCAATGCCCATTCGAGCATCTGCACATTAATGGCGGCATTGGGCTGGGTGAAACTATTTTCTACCTGACGGTAGATCATCTCTTTTCCGTCGATGGTCAGCACTTCATCGATAGCGTCCTGGTCCAGGCAAATTTTGGTTTTTGTCGCACGGCCAATAAAGTGTACTTCGATGCCCTGCGCACGGAACTGATCCCGTAAGCGGGACATTTCAGTCTGCCAGATATCATCTAATTTACGGTGGTAGAGTAAAGAGATAATAATTTTCCCGCTGCAGGTTGAGAGATAATCAATCTGGAACAGCTTATGGCGCAGGACCTTATTATCGCGCAGTGCCTCGATCATCAGCGGCATCATGGTGTTGATAAGTTCGCTGGCGGCAGGGAAGGTCTCTACTTTTATTCTTTGTCGGGTCTGCTGATCAAAAATGATGTGGTACAGATCATCTTCCTGATGCCAGATACGGAATTCAGCGCGCATACGGTAATGGCTGACCGGAGAACGAAAGACTTGCGCCTCAGGTGCATTGAAGGGCGTCATCATCGTTGTCAGGCGATTTACCTTTTCCGCCAGCTGGTCGTCATAGTGTTCTACAGGAAGATGTTCCGGGGTCATGATTAATCCTGGTTATTGGTCAGTAGCCGGCGATTGTAGGGATTCCGCCAGTGATGTCCAGCCCGGGGTGCGCCTCATCGGGCTGTCCGGCACCGGTTTTCCGTCACGTGACTATTCCCCGGGGCCATTAAGAGCACCCCTCCTGCCGCCGGGGATCGTGATAGAATAGAGGCTCCTGTTGGCTGATAACGTTGAGACAGTATATGCCCAGAGATGTTCAGGAAGAGTTAGCACCGTCACTTGCGGCCAACGGCCAGGGCGGGCGACCGACGATATTAGTTTTCGACTCCGGCGTCGGGGGACTCTCCGTTTATGATGAGATCAGGCAGTTATTGCCTGAGGCACATTATATCTATGTATTCGATAACGCCGGTTTTCCTTACGGAGAAAAAACGGAGCAGTTTATTGTGCAGCGGATCATCGCCATCACAGCAGCGGTGACCCGCCAGTATCCGGTTTCTATAGCGGTCGTTGCCTGTAATACTGCAAGTACTGTCTCTTTACCCGCGTTGCGGGAGACGTTTGACTTTCCTGTCGTGGGAGTCGTGCCTGCGATTAAACCTGCAGCCCGACTGACCCGTAACGGTGTCGTCGGGGTACTGGCGACCCGGGGGACCGTTAAACGTAGTTATACGCAGCAATTAGTACAGCAGTTTGCTAAAGAGTGTCAGATAGAAATGCTGGGGTCGTCTGAGCTGGTATTACTGGCGGAAAGGAAGCTGCAAGGCGAGCAGATCCCTTTGCATGACATGAAGGGCATTGTTCAGCCATGGCTTGCTCTGCCAGAACCTCCGGACACTGTCGTTCTGGGATGCACGCATTTTCCTTTACTAAAAGCTGAGTTACAGGCCGTACTCCCGGAAGGTACCCGGCTGGTGGATTCGGGGGCTGCCATCGCCAGAAGAACGGTCTGGTTACTGGAAAACGGATCAGCCGTTAGCGATACGGGCTTACCGGATATCGCGTATTGTACGGATATGACTCCTCGCGCTGAGCAATTATTGCCCGTTTTACAGCGTTATGGGTTCATTTCGCTTGAAAAAGTCGCACTTTGACTGTTTCCTGAATAAAAAAGCGACACTCAGAAATTAATTTGAAATAAACCCTTGTCAGAAAAAATTATCTCCCTATAATGCGCTCCCACTGACACGGCAAAGCGCGATGCGCAGCGACGTGACAGGGACTGAAGCGATTCGGTCCGGGAGAAAAAATCACGAAATAGTGGTTGACTCCTGAGGTGAAAAGCGTAATATACGCCACCTCGCAACAACAACCTAAACGGTTGAGTTGCAACGCTCTTTAACAATTTATCAGACAATCTGTGTGGGCACTCGCAGGATTGATATCAACGTCTCCGGACGTAAAAC
>NZ_JFJX01000044.1:0-642 GCF_000611875.2 Tatumella sp. UCD-D_suzukii | reverse complement strand
TCAGTCAGGAGTATTTAGCCTTGGAGGATGGTCCCCCCATATTCAGACAGGATACCACGTGTCCCGCCCTACTCTTCGAACTCACAATGTGTGCATTTTCATGTACGGGACTATCACCCTGTATCGTGCGACTTTCCAGACGCTTCCATTAACACACACACTGATGATGGTTCCGGGCTCCTCCCCGTTCGCTCGCCGCTACTGGGGGAATCTCGGTTGATTTCTTTTCCTCGGGGTACTTAGATGTGTCAGTTCCCCCGGTTCGCCTCGTTAACCTATGTATTCAGTTAACGATGATGCACTGAGTGCACCGGGTTTCCCCATTCGGAAATCGTCGGCTGTAACGGTTCATATCACCTTACCGACGCTTATCGCAGATTAGCACGTCCGTCATCGCCTCTGACTGCCAGGGCATCCACCGTGTACGCTTATTCGCTTAACCTCACAACCCACAGACGTCTTGCAACGACTCTGAATCGTAAAAGTTTTTGAGAGACTCTGAATAACTTAACGTTATTCATTGTTTTCAAATTTTCAGCTTGTTCCGTATTGTTAAAGAGCAATATCTTAAACATGACTCGCAAGTCATCTTTAAGATATGTTTCAGCAGGCACTGCTGAATGATGGTGGAGCTAAGCGGGA
>NZ_JFJX01000043.1:0-5965 GCF_000611875.2 Tatumella sp. UCD-D_suzukii | reverse complement strand
TGCCAGTGCCTGTTCTAAGGGGAAGCCTGACAGTCTTAAAGCGCCCTGGGATAAGTGGTATTTTGCTTTTACTACTCCCAAAGCTTTGCCTGCACAGGTGACATTGTTAAAGCTACTGGATGTTGACGGTTATGCATGGACATACAGAACTATTAATCAGCCACAAGGTATCAGTGTCGGAAAATGGGATGAACGGAACTCAGCAGGGAATACGCATTTTAATAATGCCGACAGATTGCCGCAAATAATGATATTTTGCTGGGACTCAATCATTGATAAAAAGGTTTATCAGTCCACTCTGTTTTTCACTCAGGACACATGGAATAAAATGACCACCCCTTACCCGCATGTTTTTGACCCGGAAAAAAAAGCATACCGGCAAACCATGCTGATAGGTCTGGCTCCTGAGGGGAAAGTACGGGTCTGGCTGAGACAATATGGCCATTCAGATATCCCTCTGAATGATACAACCATAAGGACAGTCTCAGGGGAAGAGCTGGATATGTGTAAAGGGGTGACAGTAAGTAATTTTTCCTATGGGTATAGCAATGAAACTAAAGAATTTATCGAGGGCAAAAAATATCCATATGGTTCATGGTGAATATTCTTATTTTGAAAAATAGTGGGTATTTAATATCATCTGCTTATCTGAATATTAGCCTGGTTTGCGTAGTCTGGGATTTATCATAATTTAAGCACACCAGTGTGCTAATTATCTGTCAGTCATCCAAACCCCGGTTGGGTCAGGGCTGTCTGGAATATGCAGGGAGGAAAATCATGAAACCGATGACCAGAATAATTTGTGTATTATTACTTGTGGCTTCTGCCAGTGCCTGTTCTAAGGGGAAGCCTGACAGTCTTAAAGCGCCCTGGGATAAGTGGTATTTTGCTTTTACTACTCCCAAAGCTTTGCCTGCACAGGTGACATTGTTAAAGCTACTGGATGTTGACGGTTATGCATGGACATACAGAACTATTAATCAGCCACAAGGTATCAGTGTCGGAAAATGGGATGAACGGAACTCAGCAGGGAATACGCATTTTAATAATGCCGACAGATTGCCGCAAATAATGATATTTTGCTGGGACTCAATCATTGATNTGCCAGTGCCTGTTCTAAGGGGAAGCCTGACAGTCTTAAAGCGCCCTGGGATAAGTGGTATTTTGCTTTTACTACTCCCAAAGCTTTGCCTGCACAGGTGACATTGTTAAAGCTACTGGATGTTGACGGTTATGCATGGACATACAGAACTATTAATCAGCCACAAGGTATCAGTGTCGGAAAATGGGATGAACGGAACTCAGCAGGGAATACGCATTTTAATAATGCCGACAGATTGCCGCAAATAATGATATTTTGCTGGGACTCAATCATTGATAAAAAGGTTTATCAGTCCACTTTATTTTTCACTCAGGACACATGGGATAAGATGGTTACCCCTTACCCGGATGTTTCAAATCCCGCAAAAAAAGCATACCGGCAAACCATGCTGATAGGTCTGGCTCCTGAGGGGAAAGTACGGGTCTGGCTAAGACAATATGGCCATTCAGATATCCCTCTGAATGATACAACCATAAGGACAGTCTCAGGGGAAGAACTGGATATGTGTAAAGATGAAACGAACTTTTCTAATGGATATGAATACAGTGAGGATATGAAGGAATTTATAAAAAACAAAAAATACCCTTATGGGGTATGGTGAATCATCATGATGTAAACACGTCAGTGCGCTAATTATCTGTCAGTCATCCAGGAATAAGAATAGGAGTTTATATCTCTGAGGTGTTTATATTAATTTGTAATATAATCGCACGGCGGCCTAATGCTTGTCAGTTAATTTTTATGAGAACGTAGAAACTTCATTTTTTATCCTTAAAGCCCTGGCCAGGGGGGGGGCGAAAAGATTCAGGCGTCGGGCAGTACATGGAGAACTTTTCTATTTATTAAAGTATTTTGCGATCCGGATAGTGAAAAGGAAAGAAATCGACTGTTCTCCGCGTTGCAGCAACTGGTAGTGGAAACTCTGAGAGTGACAGAGCAGATGCCTGAAAGGAAGCCCGCCCTGGAGCGTTTCCGTAAGACAAAAAAGGAATATGCTAAATGAAAATAGCTAATATATTATACCTGCTACCGCTATTATCACTTAGCGGCTGTGCGTTAAGTAATAATCTCTCTCCGCCACCAAATGGTAAAACCGTAAAAGTTGCCGTTGTGAAACCTGCTGATGTCGATATTCTGCCAATGGATGTGATTTATCGCTCGGAAAAATGCAGAGATAAAATATTTACCTCAGCGGGAACGATAACCTCCCGGGCGGGATATCACCTGCTTACCGTTCCTTTTAATCCGGAAGAAGGGAGCGATATAGTGAGTAACAATATTGCTCTTGATGGTGGTGGTCAGTGTGAGTGGAAGCTAAGCAATGTAAAGTTTGATTTTCAATATCATAACATGAAGAAATTCGGGCCAGGGGTTAAGAGAAGTATACCCAGTGATATTGTTTTTGTTTTTGATGAAAACTCTCCACCACGTGGAGATGGGCATTATGATGATGTTTATGGTGTTATAGAAATAAAAAAACATTACTATCCTTTAATTAGAAAAAAGAATACAGGTGAGGAGATGTTAGTTCTTAGCGTACAAGGCCAGCCAATGTTGACTTATCGTGTCCATGATACAAATAGCCTTGTATTTAAACCCATTTTTCACTCTGAGATGATTGTTAATGCCATACCTCCAAAGAAAAAAGGTGACGGATACACGCTCATTTATCCTAATGGAGATGAAATAATAGATCGTTACTTCCCAAATTCAGAAAAAACGAAGTATGACTTTGTAAAACAGAAAGGTAATCCTCCCATTTTTAACGGAGGTGATAAGCAGAATCAGGTCAAGGCCCGGCGAAGCATGGCCCCTGTTTCATCAGAGACCGCTACCGGGATGTGTGTGAGTCAGGATGGTTAACTAATGTTTTCAACTCCCGGGCTGATACCGGTCGGATAATCCAGGATAATGGCATTAGTATTCTGAACCCCCCTGACGTATGAGTTTCTTCATATGGAACTGGTGCGGTTAAAGAGATTAATCAGAGGGAAGCCTACCCCCTGCGCCCAGTTTGTGAAAATTTTATAATTCAAAATAGTCAAATGTTGAATGCTGAGAGATAAAAAATATCGTACCGTATAATAGCAAATAAATCTTTAACATGTACGCCATGTCGTAGCGTGATGAAGTACAGGTTTTTACCACTTAGAAATTTGAGGGGATTTTTGCGGGAATTTATCCGGCGCGAAAAAAAACCTCAATTCTGGTCATGTCTAAAAGAAAGCCTTCCTGCCGGCAAGTGCTGACGAGTAAAAGTATCAGAGTATCGAGAATGCAGATCATTACAATAAAATAGTCTTCTATGGATGTGGAATGCTCCTCTTTATAGATAGAGGTGAATAAAACATCGGCCTTAATCTATTTTCCGGACTGTAGATGGTCGTGGCCCTTGCTGACTATCTTTCTTGCCTGGCAGGATTGTTCATAAGCTTAATTAATGACATTAAAAGATAACTACCCGGGGTCAAGGTTTTTCTTAACTCTGTCAGAGTGTACCTCAACTGCCACACTTTTTTCCTGAAGCCGGGACATAGAGATAAAGCCCATTGGCATACAGCAAGCGATAGGGCTTGTCTTTTGGCTTGGCGGCATCAATCTGTTTGACGGTGAGCATGGGTAAAATTCCGGTGGGTAAAAATGTTTACCCGTTTTTTACCCGCTTTGGATTGCGGCTGTCAACGAACTTTGGCGAACTATAACGAACAGTTGTTTTTGGTGAGTGCTGATTTTATGGGGTTTTGGCGAACTATTACGGAGGGTGGCGAACTGATGACTGGTGTCCCCTGCAGACACCTAATGATGAAAGCAAGGGGCTGTATTTGAAAGGAATTTAGTTTTTAACGATAAATTGTGCCCGCAATTATGCCCACAAAGCATTAATTTAAGGTGTTTTTTGACTGTTGGGCTGAGTTCTTCCAGGAGAGGTAATCGGCGTATTCCCAGCGGGACGTCCTGCCGAACTTTTTTGGCGGTGGAAGTTTTCCGGCCTTGATCTGGTCGTAAAAGTACTTAGGCGTGTAGCCAGCATCCTCTACCATGAACTTCATGTCAATAAGTGAGTCGCTTCTTAATTCTCGCATAGCATTCTCCTTTACCTAACCCGCAGGCACGACGATGCCGCCGGTGACCGGTGCGGGGATAGGGTGGTTTGGTTTAGTTAGTGAATATTTTTGAAAGTGGCCGGTAGCCGTTAATGATTGTTGCGGTGATGACGGTTTTTCTGATGATTACCTCAACCTGATAGTGCCGGTTATTGCACTTCACACAGTGGGTAATTCTTCTTCCCTGACTATAACGCTCCCGATGATGCTCTATTGCAGCCTTGGCGGCCAGTTCCTGGTGCTTGTCACAGGCTCCGCGTATTCTTTCCTGCATGATGTTCTCGCATTACTTCGCCACACAAAAGCACATGCCGGGGCTGAATATCGCCCATAGCCTCGATCTGATGTTCGCACTGTGTTTCGGTGGGGTAGATTGTTTCAGTGAGGGGTGTTGCCTGGTTACCGGAGAGAATGAGGATGACGTATCCGGCGAGTATCATCTGGTCAGTAGCCTCAATTTCTGAACAAACTCGGCTTCGGGAATCCACTCAGAGGCATCAATGCATGCCTGAACGTTTTCCAGCTCTTTTTCGGTAAGTAAGCCGTCTCGGTAATCACTCCAACTGACAGCGGCCAGCTTTCCGCCCATGACATCCATGTTTGCGTGAACCGGCGGCTCCTTGCCATCTTCGTACTCAACTACGAAAGTAACCTTTCCCATTACTTCCTCCTGTACGCATCCCACAGAGCTATGCGGAACGCTATTCGTTTAATGAAAGCAGGGTAGTTACCTGCCAGTATGTGAGTGGTGACTTTCTTCATCGCCACCACCACTCAATGCATAAATGCCCCAGCCATAAAGAGCGCATTGGGCCATCATTCCAGAAGGAGAAGTAACGCCACTTTGATTTTTTCTGCCATGAAATCGCCAGCCACCAACCGCCGCCCCGTCCGGGGATAGGTATTTTCATCACTCCCCCAGGCCGTTGAGAAATTCGGAGATTTTTTCCTGCCTTGCTTTTCTTTCGTCCTCGGACAATTCTGCAAGCTCCTTCTCGTAATCATCACGTCTGATAAGAGCATCAAGCATTGTCTGTACTAAAACTCCCTTTCTGAAAATCAGGCCAGGCTCAAATCTGACATCACACGGCAGTTTCTCAGGCAACTCAACACCCCGCGCCATCCACTCCCTGCGTTCGGCGTCTTCACCATCAAACTGATCGCCCACATACCAACAGCACTCGCGCCAGTCTGCCCCACCAAGGTCAACCACTCCGACCGGGCATACAAAGTCGTCAATACCGTGTTTAATAACCCAGTTGTGCTCTCCCTTACTCAGAACTACACCGATGGAAATAGCAAGCACCTGGCCGAATGCGTTGACCATCACGGATGCTGTATCAGCGGGCACATCGAACCACAGGCCATCAGCCTGTACGCGTTTGGTTAATTTCTTCACTTTTTCCTCTCCAACAGATAACCCTCCCGGTGCCGTATGGCAGAGGATAGGGTGGGGTGAATGGGGTTTAATTGACGTAGTGCTTTCGGCTGAAGACGATCCGTGTCTTTTCTTTCGCATTAACGCGCCGTGGTTTGGCTTCCAGCCAGTAGAGTCTGTCCATGGCCCGGCCGTCAGTGGCGAATGGCTCTCCTTTGCCGAGCTTCACGGTGTCGCCTTTAAAGCTGGAGCGCATAACCTCGTTTATCCTGCCGAGGCTGAGGCCGAACATGTCGGCCAGTTGCTGCCCGGTCATTGGCCCCTTGTTTAACTGCCAGGTTATCTTTTCCTTGATGCCTGATAGCGGACATTCCCTTGTCC
>NZ_JFJX01000042.1:0-699 GCF_000611875.2 Tatumella sp. UCD-D_suzukii | reverse complement strand
GTTATATTAACTATAACGGCTGTGAGTATGAAGCAACGGGCGTTATCGTTTGTAATAACGCTAAAACGGTCTGTGCTGCGACTTGGAAGCCTACAGGTTACGTTCCTGAGTCTGGTGAGAGTCAATCACAACCAACTGACGATATTGGTGGTGATACTGGTGGTTCTGAGACTGGTGGCGGTGATACTGGTGGTTCTGATACTGGTGGCTCTTCTGGCGGTTCTGATACGGGTGGCTCCTCTGGAGGTTCTTCCGGTGGCACGTCCGGTAAGTCCCTAACTGAGGATCAAGTAGCTTCTGCTGTTGCTAAGGGCGTTAAAACGGCAACCCCTGATTTGTCAGAGGGCATCAAGGATAAACTTACCGAAGATGATACTTCTACAGATGACAAGCGATCAGCTGATGAGCAGACTCAAAATAATATTACTTCGCTTGGTGATAATTTAAATAATCTAGTTCGCGGTGCTGGTAAATTTGCTGACCCTGAGCAAAATACTGGTCATTATGGTGATGGTGATTCAGAGTTTGATTTGGCAACTGCTCAAGCTAAAACTCAATTAAATATTGATAAAGATTCTCATGGCGGTGCTTGGGAATCATTTTTAAATGAAGGCGCTCTAAGGCCGTCTATTCCTACTGGTCATGGCTGTAGTAATTTTGTTATGTTTTCTGGTTCTGTTTATCAAATTGAGATAGGTT
>NZ_JFJX01000041.1:0-727 GCF_000611875.2 Tatumella sp. UCD-D_suzukii | reverse complement strand
AGTTGCGTTGGGAATTACATGTGCTACATTACGCACATGGTGAGTGTTTGAGTGCTTGAAGTCATGATTGATATGCTGGTCTTAAGGATACCGTTTAAAAGCTCTCTTGTATCGGAGCGTCTTGATTCACAGGGAAATTATGTTTCCCATGTGAACCTTGCTGAGGTTGCCCGCCTTTCTGGTCTGACTCTTGCCGCCCATACAGTAGAATACGCCATTGATGGTGATTTGACTGTATCGGGGCTTAAGCATCCTTACGAATCTATCCCTTCTCATTATGCTGGGATCGCATTGAAAATTTTTGAGGGCGGTAAGAATTTCGAGCCATGTGTAGAGCTGAAAGCATCTCCGGCGAAATTGTTACAAGGTCACAATATTTTTGGGCCTACCTCTTTTGAGTTGTGCGGTCTGGAATTTTTCGGTGCCTTTGCTGCTGCTATGCCTGAACTCTATGATTTGTGTGATGTAACTAATACGGTAGTTGGTCGCATAGATGTAACTTTCAGTGCAAAAGTCGCAAATGATCACATTGCTAACAAGGTGATTTCTTTCTTGCGCAATGTATCCAACGGTCAGACTAAAAAGACTCGTGCTATTGATTATGAAACAACTGTTATGTGGAACGAAGGAAGTCGCCACCGTACTCTTGTTGCATACTTGAAACATCATGAGGTGCAGGCTCAGATTAAGAGATTGCAGAAAAAGAAAAGTTCCCACTTATCTTCTT
>NZ_JFJX01000040.1:0-868 GCF_000611875.2 Tatumella sp. UCD-D_suzukii | reverse complement strand
CATAGAACCTTTATTTAATAATAGAAATTGTTATAATATTGTTATTACTGCTCATGCTATTGTAATAGTATTTTTCTTAATTATGCCAATCACTATAGGTGGATTTGGAAACTTACTAATTCCTTTAATAATCATAGCTCCTGATATGTCATTCCCACGATTAAATAACTTTAGATTTTGAATTTTAATCCCATCTACTAGATTAATAACTTTAAGAATAATAATAATAGGAGTTGGGTCAGGATGAACTTTATATCCACCTTTTACTTTAACTCAAAGCCATACAGATTATTCAATAGAATTAATAATTTTTAGTTTACATTTAGCAGGGATTTCTTCAATTTTAAGATCTATTAATTTTATCACTACAATTTATAATATAAGAATGATTCCAGTAAAAAAAATATCTTTATTTATCTGGTCAATTCTTTTAACGGCTATATTGTTAATTTTATCTCTTCCAGTATTAGCAGGTTCAATTACCATACTTTTATTCGATCGTAATTTTAATTCTTCTTTTTTTAATCCTATGGGGGGAGGTGATCCAATTTTATTTCAACACTTATTTTGATTTTTTGGGCATCATGAAGTTTATATTTTAATTTTACCTGGATTTGGTATAATTTCACATATTGTTTATCAATCTTCAATAAAATCCTCAACGTTTGGGCATATAGGAATAATTTTTGCTATAGTGTCAATTAGATTAATGGGGATAGTAGTATGAGGTCATCATATATTCACAGTAGGAATAGATATTGACACTCGGGCTTTCTTCTCATCAGCAACAATGATTATTGGAATTCCTACAGGAATTAAGGTATTTAGATGATTAATTACTTTAACTAAAGAAAAAATTAAATTAGAT
>NZ_JFJX01000039.1:0-1043 GCF_000611875.2 Tatumella sp. UCD-D_suzukii | reverse complement strand
GGGTGAAGTCGTAACAAGGTAACCGTAGGGGAACCTGCGGTTGGATCACCTCCTTACCTGAAGATACACTCCCGCGCAGTGCTCACACAGATTGTCTGATGAAAAGTACAGAGCAAGGCGTCTTGCCGAAGCAGACTTCAGTGTCCCCTTCGTCTAGAGGCCCAGGACACCGCCCTTTCACGGCGGTAACAGGGGTTCGAATCCCCTAGGGGACGCCACTTGCTGGTTTGTGAGTGAAAGTCACCGGCCGATATATCTTAACGATGATGCACTGAGTGCACCGGGTTTCCCCATTCGGAAATCGTCGGCTGTAACGGTTCATATCACCTTACCGACGCTTATCGCAGATTAGCACGTCCTTCATCGCCTCTGACTGCCAGGGCATCCACCGTGTACGCTTATTCGCTTAACCTCACAACCCACAGACGTCTTGCAACGACTCTGAATCGTAAAAGTTTTTGAGAGACTCTGAATAACTTTCGTTATTCATTGTTTTCAAATTTTCAGCTTGTTCCGTATTGTTAAAGAGCAATATCTTAAACATGACTCGCAAGTCATCTTTAAGATATATCGGCCGGTGACTTTCACTCACAAACCAGCAAGTGGCGTCCCCTAGGGGATTCGAACCCCTGTTACCGCCGTGAAAGGGCGGTGTCCTGGGCCTCTAGACGAAGGGGACACTGAAGTCTGCTTCGGCAAGACGCCTTGCTCTGTACTTTTCATCAGACAATCTGTGTGAGCACTGCGCGGGAGTGTATCTTCAGGTAAGGAGGTGATCCAACCGCAGGTTCCCCTACGGTTACCTTGTTACGACTTCACCCCAGTCATGAATCACAAAGTGGTAAACGCCCTCCCGAAGGTTAAGCTATCTACTTCTTTTGCAACCCACTCCCATGGTGTGACGGGCGGTGTGTACAAGGCCCGGGAACGTATTCACCGTAGCATTCTGATCTACGATTACTAGCGATTCCGACTTCATGGAGTCGAGTTGCAGACTCCAATCCGGACTACGACGCACTTTATGAGGTCCGCTTGCTCTCGCG
>NZ_JFJX01000038.1:0-67245 GCF_000611875.2 Tatumella sp. UCD-D_suzukii | reverse complement strand
TTGTTGATATAAAAATTTAGTTGTGTTCTGCGGACATACGTCCGAAGGATTTTACGCTGAGACAAGGCGGCAACTGCGTGATGAGAGGGAGCATACATAAGTATGTGACTGAACAGCACAAAGGCAGCCAACGCAGTATCAGTGAAAAAGACACAGGACATAGCACCAGAATTTGCCTGGCGGCAAGAGCGCGGTGGTCCCACCTGACCCCATGCCGAACTCAGAAGTGAAACGCCGTAGCGCCGATGGTAGTGTGGGGTCTCCCCATGCGAGAGTAGGGAACTGCCAGGCATCCAATAAAACAGACAGGCCATCCTCACGGATGGCCTTTTTGTTATGGAATTTTTATCACATTTTTTATTAAGCATGTCTGCGGGCACCGGGGAAAACCCGGCGGCGGCGGCATGAAAAGGCAGAGGCCGCCCTGAGGGGCGGCCTTTTTGCATTCCGGGCCGGGAGAAGGGGGCGGAGAGGCTCCGTGAGATCACCGCAGCCTTTAATGTGACCACTGAATGATGTGTTGAGCCGTTATTCCTGCAGTAGTAATAATGGTAATACGCAGGAAAATATTGTGTATGAACGCTGCTGGCAGCAAAAAAGCGGATATCTCCCCTTCTGATACCGGAGAATGTCAGGCTGATCAGGAGGTTTTATTTCCACCCGAGGGGGCATTCGCGATAACGATTGTTATGTGGTCTGTCTGGCACCTTATATCAGCCTGTCTTAACTAAATAAAAACAGCATAAAACGTGATTCAGTATTCCCTTTTTTTTGAATTATGCAGTGACAGATACCATTTTTTTCACAAAATCTGGTTATAATGACTGAAAAATGCACGATTTTTCCTATGTTCTGTTATTTTCCTATAAAAATGTTTTTTGATATAACGAAAAATGATAAATGATCTTTACTTTGCCTCTGTGATACTTATGCTGGGATGACCAATAAATGTCTAATAACGATTAAGGCCATTCATGTTAAAGAGTCATCTTTCTGCGGCCGCTTCTGCAGATACACAACCACCAATGACTAACACAGACCGCATTAAAGCGATTGTCGGTGCTTCTTCGGGAAACCTGGTCGAATGGTTCGACTTCTATGTCTATTCATTCTTTTCCTTATATTTTGCCCATATCTTCTTTCCTGAAGGGGATACCACTTCTCAGCTGTTAAAAACAGCGGGTATTTTTGCTGCCGGTTTTCTGATGCGTCCTATCGGTGGCTGGATCTTCGGATATATTGCGGATCGCTATGGTCGCAAAAACTCCATGCTCATTTCCGTCTGTATGATGTGTTTTGGTTCCCTCGTGATTGCCTGTCTGCCTTCCTATGACTCTATCGGGGTGATGGCTCCGGCATTATTACTGCTGGCCAGAATGCTGCAGGGGCTTTCTGTCGGCGGTGAGTACGGTACCAGTGCGACCTATATGAGTGAAGTCGCAGTTGAAGGCCGTAAGGGCTTTTATGCTTCGTTTCAGTACGTCACGCTGATTGGCGGACAACTGCTGGCAGTGCTGACGGTGGTTATCCTGCAGATTATCCTGTCCGATGCGGAATTGCGTGCCTGGGGATGGCGGATCCCGTTTTTCCTCGGGGCGGTGCTGGCGGTGATCGCTGTCTGGTTACGTCGCTCATTGCATGAAACTTCCGACAGCAAAACACGGAGTCATAAAGATGCAGGCAGCCTGAGTGGATTGCTGAAAAATCACTGGCGTCCTTTCCTGATGGTGATTGGTTTCACTGCCGGAGGTTCCCTTAGCTTTTATACCTTCACGACCTATATGCAGAAGTACCTGGTAAATACGGCGGGATTGAATGTAAAAACTGCAAGCCTCATCATGACCGGTGCTCTGTTGGTCTTTATGATCCTACAGCCACTGATCGGTGCGCTGTCGGATAAGATCGGTCGTCGTGCCTCTATGCTGATTTTCGGCGCAGGCGTGACTCTGTTCACCGTGCCCTTACTGACCTTACTGAAAGCGCCGGGCAGCAGCCCCGCATTCACCCTGGTACTTGTCGTGTTGGCACTGCTGATCACCAGCTTCTATACCGCAATCAGCGGCGTCCTGAAGGCTGAGATGTTCCCTGCCGAAATTCGGGCGTTGGGGGTCGGATTACCTTATGCGCTGGCAAATGCGATTTTTGGTGGCTCTGCGGAATATGTTGCATTGCTGCTGAAAGATAGTGGTATTGAAAGCAGCTTTTTCTGGTATGTGTCGGTCATGGGGGCGATCAGTTTCCTGATAGCGCTGGGACTGCACCGGAAAGGGAAGGAAATAAAACTATAGTCTTAAAGACCAGCCCCGTAAGGGGCTGTTTTTTTATGTTCTGTAAACGACCACTGTGCGAGGCGATGCAGTAGCCGAAAGTTCTCTGTTCTTTCTTAACCTTCAGCTGATCGCCGTAAGTCGTTCTGCGGTTGGTTTGCGGAGTACAGAGTAGAAACAGCCCCGGGTGGCCGGGGCGGGAGATATTACAGAATACGGCTGATAAGGCGATCGATTCTGATCCTGCGCAGGCGGCGGATCAGTTTTTTAATCCTGGCCGGATATTCAGCAATACTTTCCAGCTCATTGTAGTGATTGAGCATCGTGGTGTGTTCACGGATCAATGCCAGTTCCTTCACTTTCTGATCCAGCAGTTGCTGCTGCGGATCGTGAACAAGAATGGCATTTTCGAGATCGAGTCGCCAGGCACGAGGGTTCAGATTATTACCAGTCAGCAGCATCCACTCGTCATCTACCCAAATTCCTTTCAGATGATAACTGTTTTCTCCGTCCTTCCAGAGACGCACGGTGAGTTGCTGATTATCGACATAATATTGTAACCGGCTGACGAAACGTCGCAGGTTAATTTCATACAGATAAGGCAGCGCACCGATAATTTTAAACGGCTCTTCCGGCGGAATATAAAAATCATTCGCGGTTTTATCACCGACGATAATCTCAACCTGCTTACCCTGACGTAACAGCCGGATAATATTTCTGACGAGGATCGCCGGCATATTAAAGTACGGAGTACAGATAGTTAATTTGTATTCTGCACAGGGCATCAGATGAAAAATAGTCTGGTTCAGAATGTTATTCTTACCCAGGCCGACCAGAGGCGTCACGGTCAGTTGCCCTTCGGCAGACTGGTCTTCAAATTCATAATTAAACGTGCGTAATTCCTGGCGGAATTGCTTTGTATCGCTTTTAATTTCCGGGCTGGAAGGGCGCTCAGACTGATCCAGACGGTGGACCGCTTCGGCCTGCTTCAGATTGATATCAATCCATTCAGACATCGTATCGGCTAAGGCTGAATTACGGATGACCTGATAGCGGTCATAGCGATAGCGGTCTTCCTGATGGAGATAAACATTATTCAGACTGGCACCACTGTAAATGACGCAGTCATCAATAATAAAGCCCTTCAGATGCAGTACGCCAAGTGCTTCGCGGGTGTTCACCGGTATACCGTAAACAGGGATCGCTATATCAGGGTGTGCCGAGGCCATTTCACAATACCAGTCGGCATTAGTCACGCCCCGGGCTGCACCGATACGACCGCGCTGTGCGCGGTGCCAGTCAACGCAAATGGTGATATCCAGGTCCGGGTTCGCGCGTTTGGCGGCATACAGGGCATCCATTACACTACGGCCACCTTCATCATTTTCCAGATAAAGTGAAACCAGGCAGATACGGGTCGTTGCCGCCGAAATTTTTTCGAGTAAGGTTTGGTGAAACTCTACCGCAGAGTACAGCATAGTGAAATCAGCAGCAGATTGGGCGAGTCCGGGCAGTTGCGCGAGGTACTGTTGGTGATTATTGAGTTTAAATTTTGACAATATCACAATGCGCTTCTTCTCTGTTCAATGTACGTTTTAACCGAAAAAGTCATGGTCTGAAGGGCAAGTGTAACATTAACCCTGTCATGTCGTGGCAATTTTACTTTTCTGTACGCTTTTCAAACCCTAACGCAAGGGAAGGCGGAGTGTGACTACCTCCTCATCGGCTTGCCTTTCCATACTAAATCCGAGTTTTCCAGCCAGTGTCATCATACCCTGATTACGGGGCAATGTGATGCCGTTCAGGCGATGCAGTCCATGCTGGCGGGTGTAAGTTATCATCTTCTCCAGCAGACGGCGGCCCAGCCCGATATTTTTAAGATCTGAACGTACCAATACGGAAAATTCTGCATCAATATTATCAGCATCTGAAATCGCGCGGGTCACTCCGATAATCTCTTCCTGATCAGCGGCAGACTGAATAGCGACTATAGCCATTTCCCTGTCATAATCAATCTGTGTCATATTGGCCAGGTCTTCATGAGTAAATTCACTGATCTCACTGAAATAGCGATAGTAGAGGTCTTCTTTCGTGACCTTCGAGATAAAGGTTTTCAGTCCCGGCTCATCTTCCGGAAGGATAGGACGGAAGAGTACCTGCTGACCGTTTTTAAGTGTCACCTGCTCTTCAAGGTGTTGCGGATATGGCCGGATGGTAAGGCGTGATTCACTTTCGCCACTGAACGGTGCCAGCAACACCGTGGCATTGAGCAGGGTCAGCTGGTCTCCTGCCGCCAGTAGCGGATGGATATCCAGCCATTCAATTTCAGGACAGTCGATAATCATCGTCGAAATCCGGACCAGGTATTCGCTTACTGCCGTAATATCCAACGCCTGTAAGGCATTTCTTCCGCGGATGGCGCCCAGGGTAATTGCCCGCTCAACCAGATTTTTCGCCAGTGTCATATTCAGAGGCGGAAGAGCTACCGCCATGGACAGATCACTTTCCCATTCACCATTACCTTCGCCCAGAAGGATCACGGGTCCGAAAAGCGGGTCTGACCGGACGGAGACTCTCAACTCCTCAGCACCGGCACGCCGCGCCATACTCTGGACGATGAGTCCCCGGATATCAGCCTCAGGCCAGGCCGAACGTGCCCGGCTCAGAATAGCCTCTGCCGCCTGCCGGACATCGGTTGCGGTATGCAGATACAACATGACTCCCTGGATCTCAGACTTATGGGGGATATCCGGAGAACGTAATTTCAGTGCGACCGGGTATCCGATATTTTCGGCAACCCTGACCGCCTGCTGGCTATCAGCTGCCACCCAGGTGGGCAGGGTATTAAGTCCGTATTCGCGAAACAGTGCCTGTACTTCGTGAGTATCCAGATGTCTCTTACCACTGCACAGCATTTGCTGTAACAGTTGACGTATATTGAGATGTCGCTGTGGCATGCCCGCCGGGCGGGCCGGCGTTTCACGTAGTTGCTGCTGGTTACGACGGTATTCCACCATATGCATAAACGCGGTGACCGTTCCTTCCGGGGTTCGCCAGGTCGGGATCCCCGCGCGGGTAAAGGCTTCCCGCGCTTCCCGTGATGAGTATTCACCGCACCAGTTGGTCAGCAGAGTGACCCGCCTGCCACGGGGATGTTCCCGAACGCGGCGGATGATCTCTGTGGCCGTCTCACTGGCGGAGGAGACGGCACTGGGCGCATGAATGATCATCAGCGCATCGATATCCTGACTGTCCAGTAACGGGGTTATCACCGACAGGTAACGCTCCGTGGTTGCATCATCCAGCAGATTGAGCGGGTTACCTGTACGAAGAGCTGGCGGCAGAACCGATTGTAGCGCTTGCGTCAGCGTGTGGCTCATCGGTGCCAGCACGCCTTTTCGGGTGTGAAGCTCATCCAGCGCAAGAGCCGCGGGAGCTGCACCGTTACTGATGATAAACAACCGTTCACCACGCAGGGGGCGCATATGACTCAGGGTTTCTACCGCAGAAAAGAGTTCATGTGTATCTTTTACCCGCAGCATCCCGGCACGGCGGATGGCAGCATCCCATGCGGCATCCAGACTTTCTGTAGCCTCCAGCAGTTCTCTGGCCTGATGACTGCGGCCGCTTTTGATCACCAGAATGGGCTTATTGCGCGAAGCACTGCGGGATGCCGACACAAAGCGCCTGGCATCTGCCAGATTTTCCAGTGACAGAAGGATTGCGCTGGTCTTACTGTCTCTGGCGAGGAAGTCGAGGATATCATCGACGGCAATATCAACGCTGTCTCCGAGGCCGATAAACCACGAAAACCCCAGATGTCGCTGTTGTGCCCAGTCCAGCAGAGTATTGGAAACGGCGGCTGATTGTGAAATGAAGGCCAGCCTGCCGCGGCGTATTGGCACCGGAGAAAAACTGGCGTTGATCCCTTGCCAGGGGGCCAGCAGTCCCAGGCTGTTCGGGCCAAGAATACGCATTCCCAACTCACCTGCCAGCCGCTTTAATACGGGCAGTTGCTCCCGGGGGGCAGACAGAATAATACAGGCTTTACAGCCGAGGGTTGCGAGTTGTCGCAGGATATCTATGTTACGTGAAGCATGTGTGCAGATCACCGCCAGGTCCGGGATCCGCGGGAGCATTTCAATCGAGGGATAAGCCAGTACGCCACAGACCGACGCCCGGCCGGGATTTACCGGCAGTACCGGACCTTTAAAGCCCCCGGCAAGCAGGTTACGCATCATCAGGTGACCGGCGCGACCGGGCTTCTCTGAAGCACCGATCACTGCGACCGAGGCGGGTTTCAGTAATGCTTCAAGGCCACGCTGACTCATTATTTATCTCCTGAGATATCCTGCTGCAGTTTATTCCTGTTGTTGCTGCTTTTCTGTGAGGTATGCCTGGTGAGAGGGTTTTCCGGCCAGATAGCGCTCACGAAAACATTCAAAGTGATTCAGTAACTCGGCGGCTGCGGCTTCATCACCGGCCTGTTCCAGTAATGCGATAGCGATTTCCGCAGTGCAGTGTTGTCCGGCACCCGGTGATTCCCGCAGGCTGTAACGGGATGGACGGGTGACATTTAATGACATTACCGGAAAGCGGTCCATCCAGGGGCTTTTACGAAACATTTTTGCGGCTTCGGTCCAGGTACCATCCAGCATAATAAAAAGGGGTGGTTTCCCCTGGCGTGGCGGGGCAGTTATGACTTCCCGGCCAGGGGCCGCATAATGGCCGGGAAAGACAACCAGCGGTTGTAGCAGGTCATTATTTACCGTATCCAGCAATGCCTGCGGGGGAGCGGTACGGGACCATTCGTAGGCCGTGGTTTCAGGCAGAATATCGGCAATCAGGCGCCCGGTATTGCTCGGTTTCATCGGCTCTGTATCGAACATCACCAGACAAAACTGACTTCGTGCCGGCACAGGAGTGATGGTGTGGCATAAACACCGGGGAACGGGGAGCAGGCAACGCTGACACCGGACAACCCGGTTTCCCCGGGCAAGGAAGGGGCGGGTGGACCGCGCAAGGCGATGTGCCCTGAGTGTCAGTACGGCATTATCTGGCATAGGTATCTTGTTATCCGGGAAAACTGCAGTGTAAATCAAAAAGGTGACGACTGCGTAGTTTTCCCGGAGGCGGGTATTATCCGCGTGGCTCATCGAGCCATTGTTCAAAGCCGGATTTCGGTAAGGCACCGCCCAGAGTGTCGATGTGTTTACCCTGACTGAACAGCATCAGCGTCGGAATGCTACGGATCCGGAAACGGGCACTGAGCTCTGCTTCGTTCTCAGTATTGACCTTGATAAAGCGCATCTCTGTCGCCCGTTCTTCGGCGACATCCTCAAATACCGGCGCAAATCCGACACAAGGACCGCACCAGGGGGCCCAGAAATCAATCACGACCGGTAAGTCATCACGGAGCAATTTATCCAGTGTCGCGGCGGTCGCGTTGATGACTTCTCCGGTAAACAAAGGCTCAGCGCAGCGTCCGCATTTTGCGTTATCGTCTTTCTTTTCTTCAGGCAGGCGGTTGATGGCAAGGCATTGGCTACATACGGTATTCATGATGACCTCTGATAAAGGTAAAGCAAATTTATCCCTGATTATCTGCCATACTGCGTTTACGGGCCAGAAGGATCCATCAATAGCTATAATAGATGACAGTATTAATGGGCAAAGTTAATAGATTAGCTGCGTGACATCAGGTAATCTTCGCGCTCCAGAACAGGAGGAAAGAATGAGCGACGATTTAAAAGGCAAAAGCAATAAAGTTAAAGTGATGTATGTTCGCAACGAGGATGATACCCGTCAACGTACAGGGAATCCGCGGACAGGCAAAGGAGGTCGCTCTCCGTCACGTCAGCAGGAGCCAGGTCGCCGTCAGGAAGAGAAATCCCGTTCTCCGTGGCGTACGGTTTCACGGGCGCCGTCTGAAGAGGACGCGACTGCGAAAGCGACTGCCCCGAAAGCGGATTCTCCTGTCAGAAATATTATCGATCCTGAAGTTATTCGTAAGCAGCGTCAGGAAGAAACGCGTGTTTATGGTGAAAATGCCTGTCAGGCGCTGTTCCAGAGCCGTCCTGAAGCCATTGTCCGTGCATGGTTTGTTCAGAGTGTGACCCCGCGTTTTCGTGAAACCCTGCGCTGGCTGGCTGCTAACCGTAAAGCTTATCATGTGGTTGAAGATGCTGAGCTGGTAAAAGCGGCGGGCACTGAACACCATGGTGGCGTCTGTTTCATCATCAAGAAACATATGGGACAGGATGTCAGCGAATGGCTGGCACAGTCTGCTGAAAAAGAGTGCGTGCTGGCATTAGAAAATGTCGGTAACCCGCATAACCTGGGTGCGATTATGCGTAGCTGTGCGCATTTCGGTGCGAAAGGTATTCTGGTTGATGATGCTTCATTACTGGAATCCGGTGCGGCTGTTCGTACGGCGGAAGGCGGGGCTGAGCATGTGCAGGCCATTACTGCGAATAACTTCGGGCAGGGACTGGATGCATTCCGTCAGGCCGGTTACACCATTGTTACCACCTCCAGTCATGCCGGTCAGCCTTTGTCTGCGGCCACGCTGCCGGAGAAAATGGTACTGGTATTAGGTCAGGAAGGCGACGGGCTGACAGAGTCGACGCTGAAGCAGGGAGATGTCAGTCTGTCGATTGATGGTACAGGTAGTGTCGAGAGTCTGAATGTCTCTGTTGCCACAGGGATCCTGCTGGCTGAATGGTGGCGTCAGAATCGCTAAGCCGCATAAGAAAAAAGCGCCGAAAGGCGCTTTTTTTTGGCGAAAATATATCTGTGGCTAATGGCCTCCGCCATCACTGGCTTTCCCGCTACTGCCAAACGGGGGTCTGGCAAACCAGATAGTCACCAGTAACAGAATAAAAATCCCTCCTGCTGCCCAGAAAATCTCATTGGCAGAAATGATTAATCCCTGATTCGTAATTTGTTGCGCCAGATAACCGGAGGCCTGCTGGTGGGTCATTCCCATATTTTCGAGTTTCTGGTACATCTGCTGCGCATTCGGATTATACGGATTGATGGACTCAGTCAGCTGACTATGGTGCAGTGACTCGCGGTCACTCCAGAGCGTCGTCGTAATAGAGGTACCTATCGAACCCGCGAGTGTCCTCAGAAAGTTTGACAGGCTGGACGCCGCCGCCATCCGTTCCGGAGGCAGCCCTGACAAGGTAATGGTTGTCAGTGGCATAAAGAAGCAAGCTACCGCAAATCCCTGGATAAACTGAGGCCACGCACTGGCTGCAAAATTCATCGCCGGTTCAAAAGTATAAGCACGCCAGTAAAAACAGACGGCATACATAATGAAGCTAAAGGTCACCAGCATCCGCATATCAAGCTTATGGGCGAATCGTCCGATTATCGGTGATAAAATGACCGGTAAAATGCCTACCGGCGCGGAGGCCAGCCCGGCCCAGGTGGCGGTATATCCGAAAACTTCCTGCAACAGCTGAGGCAGCAAAACGATAGTCCCGAAATACAGCATATAAGCCAGACTGATCGACACACAACCGATGGTGAAATTTCGTGAGCGGAACAGCGATAAATCTACGATAGGGTGGTCATCTGTCAGTTCCCAGATGAGCAATACCAGCAAGGCAACCACCGACAACACCGTCAGGGTAATAATTTCATTGGAACTGAACCAGTCCAGTTCTTTTCCCCTGTCCAGCATGACCTGTAAACAACCGATCCCGATCACCAGACTGACCAGCCCGACGATATCGATGGGCTGACGGGTGATTTTAGTTTCCCGGCCGCGGATCGTTTGCAGACTCAGTAAAATGACCACGATACCTATCGGGACATTGATGAAAAAGATCCATCCCCAGTGATAATTATCACTGATCCATCCCCCCAGAATTGGGCCGCAGATAGGGGCCACAATCACAGTCATCGCCCACAGTGACAAGGCGACGCTCCGTTTTGCTGGCGGGTAGTTGTTCAGCAGCAGGCTCTGGGACAGCGGGATCAGGGGGCCGGCGACCACCCCCTGAATGACACGGAAGAAAATCAGTGTAGACAGACTGCCTGACATACCACATGCCCAGGACGCAATAGCAAAACAGATAGTCGACAACATAAACAGTCTGACTTCGCCAAAGCGTTTTGCCAGCCACCCGGTCAGCGGGATTGAAATAGCGTTTGCGACCCCGAAGGAGGTGATAACCCAAGTCCCCTGGGAGTTTGACGATCCCAGGTTCCCTGCAATGGTAGGGATAGCAACGTTCGCAATGGTAGAGTCCAGTACCTGCATGAACGTTGCCAGTGATAAGGCAATGGTCATCAGGACCAGCGGGAGTCCTTCCAGTGGTTTCTGTGGCATGACTTTATCCCCGGCCATTAACCGGCATTCGCCCTGATAACGTCAGAGATGACCTGGTTGACCTGGCCCAGTTGTAACTCAAGCGCGTTACTTTGATAGGCCGGTGTTTTGCGCACTGTACTGGCCAATACCGCCCCGCTCTGGTCACTGGTATCCACGGTGACCAGCGTAGATAAGCCGATACGCAGCGGATGTTTTGCTAAGTCGGCCGGGTCGATATCCACACGGACAGGTAAACGTTGTACCACTTTAATCCAGTTACCGGTCGCATTCTGGGCCGGAAGCAGAGAGAAGGCGCTACCGGTCCCCATATCCAGACCGACGACTTTACCGTGATAGACCACATTGTCGCCGTAGAGGTCAGAAACAATGGTCGCCGGTTGTCCGATACGGACACCCGCAAGTTGCGTTTCCTTAAAGTTAGCATCCACCCACAGTTGTTTATCCGGCACGACAGCCATCAGTGAACTTGAGGGGGAAATCTGTGCGCCGACCTGAACTGCACGGCGTGAAATATACCCATCAATCGGGCTGCGGATGTCGGTACGTTGCAGTGCCAGCCAGGCATCGCGTACGGCTGTCGCGGCTTGCTGAACGGCCGGCTGATTTTCCAGCGACGTATCCAGCAATATCGCCTGATTAGCATTGTATTGTTGTGTAGCGACATCCAGAGCAGCCTGAGCACTGGTTACCGCATCACGTGCGTGTTGCAGGTCTTCACGGCCGATTAACTGTGCTTTCCCTAAAGGGATCCGCCGTTGTAAATCTTCCTGAGCCTGCGAGAGGGCTATTTTTTTGAGGGTAATGTTGGCCAGGTACTGTTTACTGTTGATCATCGCCTGGCGGGTCTGACGCACGCTGGTGGCGAGTGCAGTGAGCGATTTTTCATACGCCTGTTCGGCGTCAGTTTTGTCCAGAGTGACCAGAACGTCGCCCTGTTTAACGTAATCGGTATCATCAAACCAGACCTTAGTCACACTCCCTGAGACCTGCGGCATGACCTGAACCTGATTGCCTGCGACATAAGCATCATCTGTATCCTGATAATGGCTCAGGACCAGGAACCAGTAGGCGAAATATCCGATGGCGATGACAACACACAAAACGGCCAGAAGCGTTAATAATGTTTTACGCGTTTTCTTTTTCTTACTTTGGGGCTGCAGAGTTTCCTCACCTGCACTCATAGAATTCTCCACCTATGATAAAATTTAAAATTCCAGCCCCGCTTTTCTGAATAAAGAACAGACGCCGCAGCCGGAAAAGGCACGGAAGCATAACCAAAACTGAATTACATGATTTAGCACTTCATGACATATTACGTCTTTTCAATCACATCTCAGGATTTACTGCCCATTTCATCCAGCCGGCCCAGTAATTTTCTTGATAACGTCTCCAGCTGTTGCTGTTCTTCTGCTGTCAGTACACTCCACAAATGCTTGAGGCTTTCATGCTGTGGCGGAAGCACTTCACACAGAAAATCATAGCCTTTTTGTGTCAGGTGCAGATGCAGGCAGCGCCTGTCGTTATCGCTTTCCTTACGTTCAATCCAGCCTCTCTTTTCCAGCTCATCGGCAATCCGTGTCGCGTTGGTGCGGGAAGACCCCAGTGCAGAACTCAGCTCAGAGGGCTGAATACTTTGATTTTCACGCGCGTCCAGTGTCATCAGCGCGGTAAACAGGGTGTCATTAATTCCGCGATCTTTTAGCATCTTATTACGATTATCGAGCAGTTTGCCCTGAATATGCATACATAGTCGTGTCAGCAGGACTTCATGAACCGGATAATTGGTATGACGTTCTGCCAGAACATCCAGCATTTTTTCAATCGGAGAAAATGAACTTTCCATGGAGTGACCTCACTGATAATAATTATTTTGGTTTCCATTCCCGTCAGTGACTGCTCCCTATCTCTGGCTCAGAAGAGAATCAGGTAATTTTGCAAGGCTAATAATTACTTGTGGGAAAGTCACCCGACTAAAAGAATATGCCGCTAACGATAGCAAACCCATCCGACACTTAATAGTACGGAACGATATTTTTGTTGTTTTATACGTTTGTTGGTGGCGGAATCGCACCATATGTTTACTGCATTGATATCAGGGCAGGGGCGGGGAACGTCAGTAAGGGTATCAATCCGGCGGAGAGGTTTTTGGTGAACAAAATGAAGATAAAAAAAGGGACAGCACCAGGCTGTCCCTTGTCTGACACGTTAAATCAGGATTTCGCGGCGGCTAAAGCATCGCTTACCCATTGATTAAAGACGGCCTGATGAGCGTGGATCCATCCGTCTACCTGACGGTTGATATCTGCATCACTGCTTTCACCTGCGTACATACGGGCATTCTGAGCATTGATGTCAGCCAGCGGCAGGCGCATCTCAGAGAAAAGCTTCGCAGCGGCCGGGTTTTTCAGTGCCCATGCTTTGTTTGCCACAATGTGCATGGTGTTTACCGGGAACCCATAGTTGGCGCCATTCGGTAATTGAGTGTTCACATTTTTCTGTGCACCCGGTAATGACGAGAACGGTACCTGTAACCAGACAACATCGCGTCCCGGTTTCAGGATATCGCTCACCCAATAAGGGGTCCAGGTGTAGTAAAAGATCGGTTTCCCTTGTTTGTAGCGGGAAATCGTATCGGCCATCATCGCGGAATAGTTACCCATGTTCGCCTGTACGGTATTCTGCAGCGAGTAAGCTTTGACCTGATGATTAATCACGGTTTCACAGCCCCAGCCCGGCGTACAACCCGTCAGGTCGGCTTTTCCGTCACCGTTGGTATCGAATAATTTCGCAATCTTAGGGTCTTTGAACTGAGCAATATTGGTAATGTGGTATTTATCGGCGGTTTTCTTATCGATCAGGTAACCCTGAGCCGCACCGGTCACATAAGTCCCTTCACGGTAAAAGACTTTATCGCCGCCTGCCGCCTGATACATATCATCATGCAGGGGCTGCCAGTTAACGGCAGTGAAGGTGGCATCCCCGGAGGCTATCGAGGTATATCCCACGTTATAGTCCACTTCATCCGGAGCATCGACGGTATAGCCCAGCTTTTCCAGCGCGCGGCTGACCAGTAATGTCTGGAACGTTTCGCCGCTGATGGTACTTTGAACCGGTTTTACGGTAATCCCTTTACCCGGCAGATCGGCCGCGTAGGTCTGACCCGCCATCAGCAAAGTCAGGGTTGTCGCTGTGAGTAATTTGCGCATAGTCTTTCCTCAGTTATCGGGATACCCGCAGGGGGCGGGTATTCGCTTGATTATTTGGTCGCTGAAGGTTTAACAAAGGGACGTAACAGTAATCCGACAGGACCCGTGAGATACCAATGACGCTGCAGACGATTACGTTTGCTGCTACCGACAGATTGCGTCAGGCGGTCGAGAATAATCGCCAGGATAACGATGCCGACACCGCCGACAGTGGCCAGACCCATATCCAGTCGACCAATACCCCGCAGAACCATCTGCCCCAGTCCGCCGACAGCGATCATGGACGCAATCACGACCATCGACAGGGATAACATCAGCGTCTGGTTCACGCCGGCCATGATGGTAGGCATGGCCAGAGGCAACTGAACTTTAAACAGCATCTGACGCGGGCTGGCACCGAAGGATTCGCTCGCTTCAATCAGGTCAGCCGGGACTTGTTTAATCCCCAGGATGGTCAGTCTGACAATCGGAGGAAGCGCGAAGATAATGGTAACCACGACCCCGGGCACATTACCGATACCAAACAACATCACGATCGGTACCAGGTAGACGAATGCCGGCGTTGTTTGCATAGCATCCAGGATCGGTCTGATGATTTTTGCTGCCCGGTCACTGCGTGCCAGCCAGATACCCAGAGGTAAACCGATGACAATACAGAACAGCAGGGAGGTCAGTACCAGAGAGAGCGTAACCATCGCATCCCCCCAGGCACCGATAGCCCCGATGACCACCAGTGATACCAGGGTAGCGATGCCCATCCCGCCGGTTGTCATCTGCCAGGCTATCAGGGTGAAGATCAGGATAGCGACAGGTGACGGCATTGACGTCAGTAAATGCTGGAACGCACTCAATATGTAATCAATCGGTACACGTATCCCCTGGAATAACGGACGGAAATTATTCACCACCCAGTCAATGCCGTGTGTCACCCAGCTATCCAAAGGAATTAACGTTTTATGGAACGGGTCCATAATATTAAAGTGTTCATGGGCGGGAGCTGCAGGGGCATTCAGCCAGCTGTCATTTGACGCTGCCGCGTGGCTGCTGCTGTCCCCGCCGCTGCTCCATGCATCACCCGCACTGCTGCTATCGGGAGTCCCGCTGGCAGGTGCTGAGCTTGCCGGTGCAGAAGAGGTTGTCGACCAGGGATCGCTTGCGCTGCTGTCAGCCGCCGGGGCCGCGGTATGTGCCGGTGCTGCACTGCCGGTCGCTGCAGAATCACCCCATGGATTAGTGTCTGGTTTACTCATTACTGATTACCCTCGCGATCCAGAGCCTTTAACAGACTGCTCTTTGAAATTATGCCGATATACTGGTTATCTTCGTCAGTGACAGGGACAGCACAAGGTGCTGCTGCAATGTGCGAAAATATTTCATTCAATGGTGTCGTTGCCGGAATCGGCTCAGGGTTTTCCAGGAATGCGCTTTCCAGAGGGGCACCGTCTTCCAGAGCTTTTTGTAACGAATCACCGGAAACAATCCCGGCAAACTTCTGTTTGTCCAGCACGTAACCGTATTCCCTGTCTTTGTCCCGCAGCAACTGCAATGCTGAGCGCGGGCCAAAGCCTGGGGTTTTTCGCAGCAGTCCGTCTGCACCACGGCGGGCGATGTCTTTCGCACTAAAGACCTGACTGATATCCACCCCCCGGAAGAAGGTTTTGACATAGTCATTGGCCGGGTTATTCAGGATTTCATCCGGCGTACCGACCTGAACAACTTCGCCGTTTTGCATAATGGCAATTCTGTCCCCGATACGCATCGCTTCGTCTAAATCATGGGAGATAAAGACAATGGTACGTTGCTGACGGGTCTGGAGTTTGACTAACTCATCCTGCATTTCAGTACGAATTAACGGGTCAAGTGCAGAGAAAGCCTCATCCATCAACAGGATATCAGGGTTGATAGCCAGTGCGCGGGCAAGACCAACACGCTGGCGCATTCCCCCGGAGAGTTCATCGGGGAATGAATGTGCATATTTATCAAGCCCTACCTGACGCAAGGCATCCATAGCTTTGGTTTCACGCTCTTTTGGCGGAACGCCAGCCAGTTCCATCCCAAAGGCCGTATTATTAACGACGTTCATATGGGGCATCAGTGCAAAAGACTGGAAGACCATGCTGATTTTACTGCGGCGAATATCTCTCAGTTGAGATTCCGGTATTTTCGCGATATCCAGGCCATCAATGAGAACCTGACCGCGGGTGGGTTCGATCAGACGATTGAGAAGGCGAACCATGGTTGATTTTCCGGAACCGGATAATCCCATGATCACAAAAATCTCGCCTTCTTCAATGGCCAGACTGGCGTTATTAACACCCACAGAAAGCCCGGTTTTTTCCAGGATCTGCTCTTTGTTGAGCCCCTGGTCCAGATATTTAAAGGCTTTGCCCGGGTGATCGCCAAAAATTTTATATAAATTTTTTACTTCAAGTTTAATTGCCATTCGGTCGTATTATCCTGGTTATATTTATTTTTTCATGGGTTTATATTGTCCGGAGGGTGATGTACTTATATAACCGTACCATACTCAGAATATCTGACAACCCTTGACTTTGTTAATTCCCGCGGGTGTCGGGTGCCCTATTTCCCGCTAGCGCAGTGCTGGCAAGGGATACGCGGCATCCGGGAAACGGATATATTATTTACCGTCGAGGCCCTATTCTTTGGTAATAATAAACAGAGTGACTTGATCCAACTGGCTGAAATTCATCAGTAAAAAAAGTCGTTATTTTAACCGGAAGCCACTTTCACCTTCTGTACACTATTTATGACCCAGGCTACAGATAATTGAGTGAATGCCGTGATATTTATGGGGAATAATACCTTTGTGAAATAACGATTTATTTTTGCAGTGTTATCTCTGTAGTTATTGGTTTATTGTCCTGACTTATACCTCATTCATTGGTGTTTAATTCTTGATATTGTTTTGTTTTTGGATTTTTGTGTTGGTTCGGTTTTCGGAAATACCCTTCTGTTTTTCGGACGGAAAGCATTAATTACCGATAGCTTTGAGGGGAGGTGACATTAGCGAAAAATGGCTTGAAATAATATCAATCAGCCACATTCCCGATGATGATTATTCAGCCCTCACCCGATGAAATATCAGTAACAGTATCGCCTCATATGTTATGGCGACAGTGGGCGGATATTGCCGGAATGTTATCTTTATTATTTTCTGTCTTTGAGGCGGGTAAGGGTAAATATAGGATGTCTGCAGCGTGTCAGAGGGGTACCGATATTTTTTACAGTCACCGGAAAATACCTGGCCGATCCGGGAGGGCATAGCAGACAGAATTCCGTTCAAAAAACAGGAGTATCCGGCCCCGTGCAGTCAGGGGAAATAGCCGGTTAACTGTAGAGAATACAGGGATAATATCAGAGGTCAGGGGGCATCAGCAGAGCAGAAATAACGGCAGCAGAGAGCGGGTGGAATTTCGAAACAATTTGGCAGGAAAACGACGTAAATATTTGGGTGAAAAGTTCCCGGTTAACGGGATAACTTACATTAACCGGGAGCTGATATCCTGGAATTAATATTAACGTTTCGCTAACAAAATCCCAAAGACAACACCGACAGCGGCACTGATACCGGCGGCAGGAAGCGGATTTTCACGGATCCAGTTACCTGCGCAACAGGTTTCACCGTCATCCCCCTTCAGGGTCGCACGGGCTTTTTTCAGTAACTGCTGTGCATTTTTTTGTGCTTCTTCCAGGCCATCCTGAGCATCATCCGAATAAGACTTCAGTAATGCTTCAAGGCTGTCCGCAAGTTCGCCCACTTCCAGTTCACTTTCTTCAGCTTCAGATTTTTTGTATTTCGTTGGCATGTGTTCTCTCCGTGTTATCTCAACCTGGTAATAAGCATAGCCCAATATTTAGGCTATGCTGTGAGTTAAGGAAAATTCCGAATGCTCTGAGCCACAATACAGGGTGGCTGCGTTACAGTGGGCGGGCATGATAAGAATTAAGGGGATTTGCTATGTACTTACGTCCGGATGAAGTGGCCCGTGTTCTGGAAAAAGCGGGTTTTGAAATGGACCTGGTCACACCCAAAGCTTACGGGTACCGCAGGGGTGAAAGCTATGTCTATGTCAACCGGGAAGCCCGGCTGGGGAGAACGGCGTTAGTCATTCATCCGACATTGAAGGAAAAAAGCCAGCATTTTGCTGAACCTGCATCCGAAATTAAAACCAGTGACCATTATAAAGAGTTCCCGGTCTATCTCGCGGCAGATGAGCAGGAGCATTACGGTATTCCTCATGGGTTCAGTTCCAGAATGGCTTTGGAACGCTATATCAGCGGAGTCTTTGGTTAAATCGTGACTCCGGTAGTGACAAACAGCACAGGGAGTGGCTGTTTGTCACTCTGCAACCTACTGAGCTGTCGGCTTAACCATCGGTGCCCGGTGAGGCTTGAACTTCTCCAGAAACTGATGCTGAAAAATACACATACGGATAGTGTTACGGTATTCCCCGTTAATGAAAAATTCGTGCTTCAACACTCCCTCGGTTTCAAATCCCAGCTTGCTATAAATATGAATCGCTTTCTCGTTTTCCTCATCAACGATGAGATAGAGCTTATAGAGATTAAGCACCGAGAAGCCGTATTCCATTGCCAGCCTGGCGGCCTGACTGGCCAGCCCTTTTCCCTGATGTGCCGGGTCGATAATTATCTGAAATTCAGCACGCCGGTGGACATGATTGATTTCGACCAGTTCCACCAGTCCTGCGTTCACACCCGCATGCTCTACCACAAACCGCCGCTCTGTCTGATCATGGATATGCTTATTATAAAGGTCGGTAAGCTCCACGAAGGCTTCATACGGTTCTTCAAACCAGTAGCGCATTACACTGGCATTGTTGTCCAGCTGGTGGACAAAGTGCAGGTCTTCCCGCTCCAGCGGGCGTAGTTTTATCGTCATTTGCGGTTCCTGAAATACTGAGTTGCTTTGCGTCAGAAAATTGTGCCGCGCCTGCTGTCTTCCCTGAAAACCAGGAGGGGCGACCTGAAGCGACTATAGTTCAGGATATCGCGCTCTGGCACAAGGATTGCATTGAAATAACTGATTAATTTGCAGAGGAGGCCAGCTCCTCTGATTCAGGAGATCAGCATGATGAAAAACAACGATTGCCGGCAATATGGTCTGGCAGAACCTTATCCGCGCGACCTGAGAGGCTACGCCGGTACTCCGCCACAGGCAGCCTGGCCGGGCGGGGCCAGGATAGCGGTTCAGTTTGTCCTGAATTACGAAGAGGGTGCCGAGAACCATATCTGGCACGGCGATGCGGGATCAGAACAGTTCCTGTCCGATATTATTGGCGCGGCCAGTTATCCCTCTCAGCATATGTCGATGGATTCACTGTATGAATATGGCTCCCGGGCCGGGTTCTGGCGTATCCATGGGGAGTTTGTTAAGCGGGGCCTGCCACTGACGGTTTTCGGGGTGGCGATGGCGCTGGCCCGTCACCCTGAAATCGTCTCAGCCATAAAAGCGGCCGATTTTGACGTGGTCAGTCATGGCTGGCGGTGGATCCACTATCAGGATATGTCGCCGGACCAGGAACGTCAGCATATGCAGCAGGCCATAGAGGTATTGACTGAGTTATTCGGTCAGCGGCCGACAGGCTGGTATACCGGACGTGACAGCCCGAACACCCGACGACTGCTGGTGGAACAAGGCGGCTTTCATTATGACAGCGATAATTACGGGGATGATTTACCTTTCTGGACCCCGGTCACGTGCAGCAGCGGAGAAACGCGGCAGCATCTGGTGATCCCTTATACCCTGGAATGCAATGACATGCGATTCTGCACGCCGCAGGGGTTTAATACCGCAGAGCACTTCTTCACCTATTTGCGGGACAGTTTCGATGTGCTGTATGAGGAAGGCGCGACCGCGCCTAAAATGATGTCGGTGGGTATGCACTGCCGTATTCTTGGCCGGCCCGGGCGCTTCCGCGCCCTGCAGAAGTTTCTTGATTACATCGGAGACTACCCGGAGGTCTGGGTCTGTACCCGTCAGCAGATCGCTGAGCACTGGACGACCCATCACCCTGCACCTTAACCGGCGTGTCCCTGTCCCTGCCGGGACAGGGACACGGGATTATGACATCAGGCTGACCTGAGCCGCCACTATCCGCCAGCCTTCGGGGAATCGTACCCAGCTTTGTTGTTGCCGGCCGATTTTATCGGTCGTGCTGCGGGTGAACTCCGTACTGCAGACCGCAAAATCATTGCCATAGGTCGTGATCACCGTGTTCTGCAGGACCCGTTGCAGGTTGGCTGAAGGCCTGCCGGCACGGAATGTCTGGATCTGTTCGATGCCGTATAAATTCTCGCCGGCACCCAGGCGGACGGTATGGGGGCTGTGCCAGAATAATTCGTCCAGCACCTCAATATCATTGGTCGTCAGGGCGGTTTCGTAGCGACAGAACTGGGCTGTGACTTCTTCCAGCACATCGGGCTGGTTAATGACCGGAGTATTCATGCATGAGCATCCATTAATGAAAAGGGCGGCAGGGTAATATTCATCTGTTCCAGGGCCCGCGCTGCACGTAGCGCGACCGCTTCTTTAAACGGTGCGGCAATAATCTGTACCCCGACAGAGAGGCCGTTTGCCGCGGCCAGTGGCACGGTACAGACCGGTAAGCCGAGGAAGGAGATGGGCTGTGTCAGCATCCCCATACTGGCCCGGACCGGCAGATCCTGCTGGTTTATTCGCATCGTTTCCTGGTTAATCACGGTGGCACTGCAGGGAGTCGCCGGTGCCAGTAAAATATCCACATTATCGAATAAGGGCAGGATCTGGTCACGGAAGTGACGACGGAAGCGCTGGGCCTGAACGTACCAGCTGGCGGGAAGCATGGCACCGGCCAGCAGACGTTCACGTGAGTGAGGTTCAAACAGCTCCGGCGACTGTCGCAGTGCCGGCAGGTACTGGTTGCCCCCTTCACAGGCACTCAGGATAAAGGCGGCCTGCCTTGCCAGTTCGGCCCCGGGAAGTTCAGTCTCTTCTGTGGCATTCAGCGCCCGGGCCACGGTGGCGACGGCCCCCCGGGCCTCATCATCACACCACTGAGAGAAATATCCCCCCAGAACACCGACCCGTAACCCGGAAACGGACTGAGTCAGTGCCGGTGTTGCGGCCTCCGGGGGGCGTGAGGACTGAAAAGCATCCTGCGGATCATGGCCCTGCAACTGGTCATAAACCAGCGCCAGATCACCGACGGTCCGGGCAAACGGACCGATGTGATCGAGGCTGCCGACAAAAGGATGAGTACCGTGGCGGGATAACCGGCCAAAAGTCGGTTTTAGCCCGAAGACACCACACAAGGCCGCGGGCACCCGTATCGAACCATTGGTGTCGGAGCCGAGCGCGAAGGGGACGAGTCCGGCAGCAACGGCGGCGGCTGAGCCACCGGAGGAACCGCCGGCAATACGCTGTAAATCTCTCGGGTTATGACAGGGGCCATAGTGCGTGTTTTCGGTAGTAAAGCCGTACGCATAAGCATCCATATTCAGCATGCCGGAAAGCAGGGCACCTGACTGATGTAACAGAGCGACGGCCCGGGCATCGGCGGTCGCCGGCGGACGGTTGCAAAACAGTTTAGCCCCGGCCACGGTGGTGTACCCTTTGACATCGAACAGATTCTTTACCGCATAAGGGATCCCCGCCAGCGGGCTGCCCGTCTGACCGGCCTGAAACTGTTTATCCACGGCGGCGGCTTCCTGTAACATGCGCTCCCCGGTGACCTCGGTCCAGGCATTCAGCCGGGGATTGTAAGTGGCGATGGACTGTAATGTCTGCCGGGCAATATCGGTTGCACTTATCTCACCACGCAGCCGGGCCTGGCGGAGTTCGCTGATACTTAATGCGTTAATTGTCATAACGTATAAACCCCGGCAACATCCAGACGATCATCCAGCGGGTAATCCATCAAGGGCTGTGCCATACCGGCAATACGTGTCAGCTGTACCAGCAGTTCGGCTCTGCGATCGTCGGTCAGCGTCAGGTCCAGAATTTGCTCCATCAGGGTCAGGTAGGCTGACCAGGTGTCGGATTGTGTCATAGTTTTCTCCTCAGAAGCCGGCAGCACTGCCGTTACTGCGTGGGTCAGATGCACCTTCAAGCATGCCATTCACATGGCGGACAATGGCACCGGCATGGCCGGTGGCTTCACTGAAATCGCTGAGTAATTCGACGTCATGGCCCATTTTTTTCAGTGCTTCCACGGTGTCGGTACTGAAACGGCTTTCCAGTTTCAGAGACTCAGACGAATCTCCCCAGGTCCGGCCAAGCAGCCAGCGCGGTGCAGTAATGGATTGTTGTAAAGGCTGGTTCTGCAGGACATAACGGGTAAACAGGGTCGCCTGAGTTTGTGGCTGACCATCGCCGCCCATCGATCCGTAGACCATGACGCGGCCGTCCTTAAGGCGGACAGCGGCGGGGTTCAGGGTATGAAAGGGTTGTTTACCGGGCGCCAGGGTCAGCAGGTGATCCTTTTGCAGCGTAAAGGCGGCACCACGGTTCTGCCACAGGATCCCGGTGTCAGGGATCACCACACCGCTGCCAAATTCGTGGTAAATGCTCTGGATAAAGGAAACGGCCATTCCGTCTTTATCGATAACTCCCATCCACACCGTATCCCCGGGATCGCGCTGCCCCGTATCTGAAGCGGCGTGCTGCAGGTCAATCGCCGAGGCTAAGCTGTCGAGTCTGTCGGCTGACAGCAGGTCTTGTGCTTCTGCCTGCATTTCCCGCGGGTCAGTCAGCCAGTTATCCCGTAGCGTAAATGCCTGCCGGGTGGCTTCAACGATACGATGAATGGTATCGACTTCACTGGCTTCCGGCAGGCCGAGCCTGTCAGTGATACCGTTAATCGCCAGGGATACCAGCCCCTGCGTCGGCGGGGCCAGATTATACAGGGTGCCTGTGCTGTGGTTTAAGCGGAGCGGTGCTTTCTGTTTTGCATGGTGGGCTTGCAGATCACTTAAGGTGACCGGCATCCCCAGAGACTCCATTCCGCGGGCGATCCTGCGGGCCAGCGAGCCCCGGTAAAAGCTATCCAGCCCTTCCGAGGCCAGCGTTCTCAGGGTGTCTGCCAGCGCAGGCTGAGTAAAGCGGCTGCCGGCGTCGGGTGCTTGTCCCCCGGGAAGATAAATATCTGCAAATCCGGGCTGCCCCTGCAATTCCTGCTGCTTCGCGGCACTGGCTGCCGACTGAGATCCCGAGACCGGCATACCTGAAGCGGCGTAATGAATGGCGTCGTCCAGTAATTCAGCCACACTCGCCGGGGCATAGCCCAGCGTTTCCGAAAGTGTCAGGGCTTTCTGCCAGCCACTGACGGTGCCGGCGACCGTCAGAGCCGCTTTCGGCCCGCGGTAAGGAATGCGGTCCATTCCCTGATAGAAATCGTGATTTGCCAGGCTGCCTGCAGCACCGCTTGCATCAATGGTGATCGGTTCACCTTCCGGGGGCACAATCAGCCAGAAACTGTCGCCACCCAGACCATTCATATGCGGATAAACCACCGCGATGGTGGCCGCGGCTGCGACCATCGCCTCAATGGCGTTGCCCCCTTTTCGAAGCACGGCCAGAGCACTTTCACTGGCCAGATGGTGCGGGGTCACCGCCATACCGTTTGGCGCAATATTGCTTTGTATCATCTCTTCCTCAGAACGGGTCTTACAGTCATACCGACTACCTAGCAATTTTTGTTCCGCTTCTGGTTTTTTTTGGCAGAACAGTAACAATGGATCGAATTGTGCTAGCTTCTGCTGTAACAAATGTTGCAGGAGGGATGATGAAACCACTGGACCAACGGCTGGAATGCCATTACGACCAGCTTTCTCCTCAGGAGAAGCGGGTCGCTGATTTTGTGATCGATCATTTTGATGATGTGATCAGTTACAACAGTGCTGAACTGGCTCGTCTTAGCGGGGTCTCGAAAGCCACGGTCAGTCGCCTGTTTAAGCGTCTGGGATATGAAAAGTATAAAGATATGCACGATGAACTGCGTACTCTGCGCCAGACAGGTATGCCGTTAACCGATAACCGGGATGCGGTGCAGGGCAATACGCTGCTGGCCAGACATTATAAACAGGAAATGGCTAACCTGGCGCACTGGTCCGGCACACTGGATGCACAGCAGTTCACCCGCATCATTGACGCGCTAAGCCGTGCCCGTCGGGTCGCTATCTTTGGTCTGCGTAATGCCTATCCGGTGGCGATGCACCTGCGGTTGCAGCTAATGCAGGTTCGCCGGCAGGTACAACTGTTACCGACACCGGGGCAAACATTGTCTGAAGAACTGGTCGACCTGGAGCCGGACGATCTGGTCGTGGTGGTGGCGTTCCGTCGGCGTCCGGCGATTATCCGGCCATTACTGGAACAGTTGCAGCGTCAGTCAGTGCCGGTCGTGCTGATCAGTGAGCCGAATGTGGGAGCTCTGCAAGGGCTGGTGGACTGGCATCTGGCGTGTCCTCTGGAAAGTGTGTCGGCGTTTGACAGTTACAGTGCGGCCATGAGTCTGGTGAATTTGCTGGCGAATGCCCTGCTGCATGAATTACTGATGAGCGGGCGTCAGCGCATCCATCAGATAGCCGATCTTTATCAGCAACTTGAGGAGCTGGAACGTCGATGACGGGGCACCATGCTGGTGCTTTGCATTATTATAGTGCGCAATTATTGCGCATTGATCTCCGCAGTCACCGGTAAGCCTTTTTAAATCTGCTGTTTTCTGACATTTCCCCGGAGTATGTGGTTGGCACATTAGTTGCAACAACTGAGTCTGAAGAATCTTTTGTTTCATAACAGCTCAGGGGAAAATATGAAAAAGTTATTGATGGTTTTCGCGGGAGTGGCCTTACTGGCAGCACAGAGCACCGCCGTACTCGCAGATCAATTGCAGGATATCCAGAAACGCGGGGTTCTGCGGGTGGCTGTCCCTCAGGATTTTCCTCCGTTTGGATCGGTCGGCACCGATCTCCAGCCCGAAGGGTATGACATTGATATGGCCGGGTATCTGGCCAAAAAGATGAAACTAAAGTTACAGCTGGTCCCGGTCAGTAGTGCTAACCGGGTCGCATACCTGCAAACGAATAAAGTCGACCTGGTCATTTCGAGTCTGGGGAAAAACGCAGAGCGTGAAAAAGTCATCGATTTCAGCCGCGCTTATGCCCCGTTTTTCCTGGGTGTTTTTGGTCCGAAAGGACAGCCACTGAAAGACCCGGCGGCACTGAGTGGTAAGACTATCGGCGTCACCCGCGGGGCTGTTGAAGATATGGTACTGACGGCGATTGCCCCTAAAGATGCCACTATCCAGCGTTATGAAGACAACAATACCACGTTGTCTGCTTATCTCTCCGGTCAGGTTCAGTATGTGGCGACCGGCAACCTGGTCGTTGCGGCGATTAACCGTGAACATCCGTCAGCGGCACTGACCTCTCAGTTTACCCTGAAAGATTCTCCCTGCTTTATCGGTCTGAAAAAAGATGAACCGGATCTGAAAAATGAGGTTAACACGCTCATTGGCGAAGGTATTAAAGACGGAACCCTGAATAAGATGTCTGAAACCTGGATGAAAGCCCCTCTGCCGGCAAGCCTGGGGAGCTAAGAGTCGTATATGACAGGACATCTTGATTTTCCGGCTCTCTGGCCCTACCGGCAGGAATTGCTCTCCGGGCTGTGGGTCACTATTCAGCTGAGTGTGCTGGCGACCCTGGGGGGCGTGGGCCTGGGGATCCTCGGGGCGGCTATCCGTAGCGGTAAAACAACCCTGCTTAGCCGTCTGTGGGGGGGATACGTGGCGGTGATCCGCAATACCCCGTTTATGGTCCAGTTATTCTTTATTGTTTTCGGCCTGCCAAATATCGGGTTCCGTCTGACGGCCGGAGAAGCCGCATTGCTGACCATGATCATTAACCTCGGGGCATACAGTACGGAAATTATTCGTGCAGGGATCCAGGTCACTCCGAAAGGACAATGGGAAGCCTGCCGGGTACTGGGCTTCACCCGGCTGCAGACCTTTTTACGGGTCATCCTGCCTCCCGCATTACAACGTATTTATCCGTCGCTGGTAGGGCAATGCATCATCGTGATGCTGGGGTCGTCGGTCGTTTCTCAGGTTTCTTATCAGGAGCTGACCTTCCAGAGCAGCCTTATTCAGTCGCGCACTTTCCTGAGTTTTGAGGTTTATCTGGTCACGACGGCCATTTATCTGCTGCTATCCATTGCCATGCGCCAGCTCCTGATGTTAATCGGCCGCCGCTGGCTGGGAGTCACCGCAAAATGATGACATTTACTGACTGGGATATTGTCCGTAATTTACTGCTCGCCGGGCGCTGGACAATCCTGTTATCGCTGGTCGCTTTTTTTGGCGGCACGCTGACAACACTCCCTCTGTTGCTGATGCGCCTGAGCCGTTTCCGTTGCCTGCACCTGCTGGTACGTGCCTATTGCGGACTGTTCCAGGGCACCCCGCTGCTGATGCAGCTTTTCCTGGCGTTTTTTGGTGTGGCGTTATTCGGGATCGATGTCTCGGCCTGGACGGCCGCGTCTGTGGCGCTGACCTTATACACCAGTGCGTATTTGCTGGATATCTGGTACGGGAGCATCCGCTCGCTGCCGAAAGGGCAGTGGGAAGCCTCCCGCTGTGTCGGACTCACTTTTACGCAAACGCTTATCCATGTTGTTGCCCCTCAGGCATTCCGCGTGGCCCTGGCACCGACCGTCGGGTTCGCCGTGCAGGTCATTAAAGGTACCGCGCTGGCTTCCATTATCGGCTTCGTCGAACTGACCAAAGCCGGCACCATGCTGACTAACGTGACTTTTGAGCCGTTCAAGGTCTTTGCTCTGGTGGCCCTGGGGTATTTTATTTTGTGTTATCCGCTGTCCCGTTACAGCCTCTATCTGGAGAAGAAATTCGATGCCTCTCATCACCATTAATCAGATGCAGAAATTCTACGGTGATAACCATGTTCTGAAAGGGATCGATCTTGATATCGATGCCGGTGAAGTGGTGTCTATCATCGGGCGTAGCGGTTCAGGAAAAAGTACCTTGTTGCGCTGTATTAACGGCCTTGAGAGCTATCAGGAAGGCAGTATTAAACTGGGCGGCATGACTATCACCTCCAGTGACAGTCAGGCCAAAACGATCAGCCAATCCATTGGCATGGTTTTCCAGAGCTTTAATCTGTTCCCCCATATGACAGCACTGGAAAATGTCATGCTGGCCCCGCGGCTGGTACTCAAAAAAAGTCGGGCAGAGAGCCGGGATCTGGCCGCCCGTATGCTGGAGAAAGTCGGGCTGGGAGAGCGACTGAACTATTCACCGGCCAGCCTTTCCGGCGGACAACAGCAGCGTGTTGCCATTGCCAGGGCACTGGCGATGCAACCGAAGGTATTGCTGTGTGACGAAATTACCTCTGCACTGGACCCCGAGCTTGTCGGGGAGGTGTTGCGGGTACTGGAACAACTGGCTGCTGATGGCATGACCCTGATTCTGGTGACGCATGAAATGAATTTTGCGCGAGAGGTCGGGGATCGGGTGGTGTTTATGCATCAGGGGAAAGTCCGTGAACAGGGGGACAGCAAAACCTTCTTTACTCACCCGCAGACCGCAGAACTCAAACAGTTCATCTCTACGGTTCGTTTGTAATCACTCTTTTTAAGGAACGCATTATGGATCTCAGCCAGATTTCCTCTATCAATCCGCCCCAACGATTACTGATGGGCCCCGGTCCGATCAATGCCGATCCGCGGGTACTGCGGGCGATGTCCAGTCAACTGATCGGACAATATGATCCCGCCATGACCGGCTACATGAATGAGGTGATGGCACTGTACCGCGGGGTCTTTTGTACCCAAAATCAGTGGACACTGCTGGTTAACGGGACCTCCCGTGCCGGAATTGAAGCGATTCTGTTATCCGCCATTAAACCGGGCGACAAAGTGCTGGTCCCCGTGTTCGGGCGCTTCGGACACCTGTTATGTGAAATCGCACATCGCTGCCGTGCAGAAGTGCACACCATTGACGTTCCATGGGGAGAGGTGTTCACGGCAGATCAGATTGAAGATGCCGTTCGCCGTATTAAACCGCGTCTGTTACTGACGGTACAGGGTGATACATCGACCACGATGTTACAGCCGCTGGCGGAACTCGGTGAAATCTGCCGTCGGTATGGCGTGTTGTTCTATACAGATGCGACCGCCTCGCTGGGCGGAAATGCGCTGGAGACGGATGCCTGGGGACTGGATGCCGTATCGGCCGGGATGCAGAAATGCCTGGGCGGGCCTTCGGGCACGTCACCGGTCACCCTCAGCGCACAAATGACAGAGGTGATCAGACGACGCAGACGTGTTGAACAGGGGATCCGCACGGACGCTCACCAGCAGGGTGAGGATGAAATGATCTATTCCAACTATTTTGATCTGGGCATGATCATGGATTACTGGGGTGCGGAACGGTTAAACCACCATACGGAAGCGACCAGTGCATTATTTGCCGCCCGCGAATGTGCGCGCATCCTTCTGCAGGAAGGGATCGACGAGGGGATTGCCCGACATAAGCTGCATGGTGATGCGATGCTGCAGGGGATCCGGGCCATGGGGCTTACGGTCTTTGGCGATGTCCGTCATAAAATGAATAATGTGCTGGGCGTGATGAGCCCTGCACAGGTCAATGGCGATCAGGTGCGTAGCATGATGCTGAACGACTTCGGGATCGAGATCGGCACCTCATTCGGACCGTTACATGGCAAAGTCTGGCGTATCGGCACCATGGGCTATAACGCGCGTAAACAATGCGTCCTGCAAACCCTGACCGCTCTCGAAGCGGTACTGAATCGCCTCGGCTTTATCACCCGTCAGGGGGCTGCGATGCAGGCCGCGTGGGATCACTATCTGACGGAAGCACCTCATGCAGAATAAAATGAGCGTCCGGCAGGCGCAACAGGCCGGGGAGCGGGCGATGGCCCGCTGTGATTCTCTGGCTGAGATCAGTGAAACCGAAGGACAACTGACCCGGGTGTATCTCTCGGCGGAGCATCTCCGTGCTAATCATCTGACCGGTCAGTGGATGAAAGAAGCGGGGATGGCGGTCTGGCAGGATGAGGTCGGGAATATCTGCGGGCGTTATGAAGGGCAGACACCGGATGCCCCGGCAATCTTACTGGGATCCCATCTGGACAGCGTGCGTAATGCGGGAAAATACGACGGGCCGCTGGGGGTACTGACGGCGATAGAAACCGTCAGCTGGCTGAATGAGCAGCAAATCCGTCTGCCGGTCGCCATTGAAATTATCGGTTTTGCCGATGAGGAAGGGACGCGTTTCGGGATCACGCTGCTGGGTAGCAAAGGCATTACCGGACGCTGGCCTGATAGCTGGACGGCACAGCCGGACAGTGAAGGGATCACTGTCGCGCAGGCGATGCAGTCAGTCGGCCTGCAGGCGGAGACTATTGCACAGGCCACCCGACGCCGGGACGCCTTTATCGCCTATCTTGAGTTACATATCGAGCAGGGACCCTGTCTGGAAGAGGCCGGACTGGCACTGGGGGTGGTGACGGCGATCAACGGCGCACGTCGCCTGAACTGTTCCTTTACCGGGATGGCGGGCCATGCCGGCACCGTCCCGATGACTCACCGGAAGGATGCTCTGGCCGCGGCGGCGGAGTGGATGGTCTTTATTGAACGGGTGACGTGTGAGGCCGATCCGTTATTAGTCGCAACGGTCGGGACCCTGACCTGTGAACCGGGAGCGGTGAATGTGATCCCGGGCGACGTCAGGCTTTCTCTGGATATCCGCGGGCCGGAAGATGGCCCGCTGGCAGAACTGCTGGCCACGCTGTTGCAGGAAGGTGAGCAGATTGCGGCGCGGCGGGGACTGTCATTCCGCGCAGAAGAGTATTATGGCATTCAGGCAACGACCTGCGATCCGGCACTGCGTGATGCTTTCAGTGAAGCGGTCACTGAGATTCAGGGGCAGTCGCTCCTGCTGCCCAGCGGAGCCGGACACGACGCCATTGCTATTGCAGAGTGCTGGCCTGTGGCGATGTTGTTCGTCCGCTGTGCCGGGGGGATTAGTCATCATCCGGAGGAGTCGGTGACCACGGAGGATGTATCGCTGGCCATACAGGCGTATTTACAGGCTATTATTAAGGTGGCGGATTCGGCCATTAGCGGGAACTCACGTAATGCGGAGAACGTCTGATGAATATTGAGCAGTTTAATCAGTTGTCGCCCTCAGAGGCGAGGGCGGCCATTGAAAGCTGTGTGGCGATCCCCTCCTGGCAACAGCAACTGGTGGCTGCCCGTCCTTTCCTGTCGGTACAACAGGCGCTGGACTATGCCGACGGATTATCCCGGCAGTGGCAGCAGACCGAATTAGCTCAGGCGTTCAGCGCTCACCCACGGATTGGCGAAAGAGCCACAGGTCAGCAGGCACATCAGCAGGCCTCCCGCAGTGAGCAGGCAGCGGTACTGACGGCAGATAGCCAGGTCAGGCAGGCGATGGCCGAGGGAAACCAGGCGTATGAAGCACGTTTTGGCCGTATTTTTCTGATCCGTGCCAAAGGACGGACGCCGCAGGATATTCTGGAGCAACTCCGCCGGCGTCTGCATAATGATGACAGTGAAGAGCTGGGGGAAACCCTGGCGCAATTACGTGAAATTACGTTATTGCGATTACAGGAGGTATTGTCATGAGTACCATCACCACACATATTCTGGATACGGCGCTGGGTAAACCTGCCCGTGACGTCCGCATTACGCTTGAGCAGCAATCGACAGAAGGCTGGGCTGAACTGGCGCAGGGTAAGACGGACGATGACGGGCGTCTGAAAAACCTGACACCGGAACCGGTGACTCCGGGGCATTACCGGCTGACCGCCGAAATCGGGGATTATTTTGCGATAGCCGGGCGGCAGTCGCTGTATCTGACGGCACAGATTGATTTTGTGATCCCGGAAGCCGGCAGTCACTACCATCTGCCGTTTCTGATCACCCCCTGGTCATGGTCGACCTATCGGGGAAGTTAACCCCCTGGTTGTGATGGCGGGCAGTCACACCGCCCGCTATCACGGCGGTTATTCCAGGGTAAAGCTGTCCGCATCACGCCAGGCCGGGAAGCGCTGACGGTAAGCCTGAAGTTCTTCCAGAAAGAGTGTGGCTGAGATAACTTCCGCCGCATCCGCGGCAGCGGTCGCCAGCAACTCGCCAGTCGGGCTGATAATGCGGCTATCACCACTGTAGCTCAATGCGTTAGCGTCCTGGCCGACGCGGTTACATCCCGCGATATACGTCTGGTTTTCAATCGCCCTGGCCAGCAGGAGTGCCTGCCAGTGTGCGCTGCGTGCCGCCGGCCAGCTGGCGATATATAGAGCCAGGTCGTAATCATTCCGGTTCCGCGAAAACACCGGGAAGCGCAGGTCATAGCAGATCTGCGGAAGAATTCGCCATCCCCGCCACTCGATAATGACCCGTTCACGGCCCGCCTCGTAATGGTGATGTTCCTCACCCATTCTGAACAGATGGCGTTTATCGTAACGGTGTACTTCACCTGCAGGAGTGACCAGCAGAAAACGGTTAACCGCGCCCTGATCCGTTTGCAGTGCCACACTGCCACCGGCCAGCGCGTCATACTTTTTCGCCTGCGCCGACAGCCATTCAATGACGATGGATTCCGGTAGCGAAGACCGGGCAGCCTCCATGGCAAAACCGGTGGTAAACATCTCCGGTAACAGGATCAGATCACTGTCGGGGACGGTCTCCAGTACCTGCCCGAAATGACGTAAATTGGCCTCCCCGTCCATCCAGACCAGAGGCTGCTGAAGTAAGCTAATCTTTAAATCCGGCATAAGCGCTCCGCGGCAGCCTGCAGAGTCGGCTCCTGTTTGGCAAAACAGAGACGGATCAGCTTATGCGGAAATTCACCGTCACAAAACACTGACAGCGGGATCGCCGCCACACCCACTTCTTTGGTCAGCCACTGACAGAAGCTGACATCATCCAGATCTGAAATCGCGCTGTAATCCAGTAACAGGAAGTAGGTACCTTCACAAGGCAGGACCCGGAAGCGGCTCTCCTGTAAGGCATTGATCAGGAAGTCACGACGCTGGCGGTAGAATGCCGGCAGATCGAGATAATGCTCCGGTTCTTTACGCAGCATATCCGCCAGCGCCAGCTGTGCCGGGGTATTGACGGCAAAGGTCAGGTACTGGTGAACCTTACGGATTTCGGCGGAGATCGCCGCCGGTGCCACACAGTAACCCACTTTCCAGCCGGTCATATGATACGTTTTCCCGAAGGAGGAAACGGCAATCCCGCGTTCCCGCAATTGCGGATGCTGCAGAATACTGAAGTGTCCCCCTTCAGCAAAACAGATGTGTTCGTAGACTTCATCGCTCAGGACATAGGTTTCCTGCTGGCCGATAGCCTGCCAGAGTGCATCAAAATCGGCAGCCTGCCAGACGGTTGCCGTCGGATTATGTGGTGTATTGAGGATAACCAGGCGTGTTTTATCCGACAGTAATTCAGAAAAGGCCTGCCAGTCAGGGCGAAAGGCCGGGGGCTGCAGGGCAATACGTTTCAGTACACCGCCGGAAAGTGCCACGGCAGGCGCATAACTGTCATAACTCGGGTCAAAGCAGATCACTTCATCACCCGGCCTGACCAGCGCCGTAATGGCCGCAAACAGTGCTTCGGTGGCACCCGCAGTGACGGTAATATCGGTGTTCACATCCGGCGTATAACCATAGCAACGCTGTGTTTTTTCAGCGATGGCTTCGCGAAGTGGCTGAACACCGGTCATCGGTGCATACTGGTTGGCCCCCTGACTGACATGCCAGGCCAGTTGCTGTTGCAGGTATTCCGGGCCATCAAAGTCAGGGAAGCCCTGTGACAGGTTAATTGCCTGATATTCTTGTGCCAGCGCACTCATCTGACTGAAAATAGTGGTGCCCAGGGCCGGAAGTTTACTGTCGGGAGTGAAAGTATGCTGCGTCATTATTACTCTGCCTTATCGACGGCTATCTGTATTAAGAGATAAATCGTGTGTGTGACCAAAGCCTTTATTGATGCCACTATAAACAGGATGGTAATATTTGGCAATCAAGACACTTAGATGGCTAAACAGACAAACAGCCGGCAGATCCTGAAATAATCATGTTTTTACTGCAAATATCAGGCAGCTGTGCTGCGGAGGTAGAATGATTCGAGCAATTGTGACGGATATTGAAGGCACGACCAGTGATATCCGCTTTGTACACCAGGTGCTGTTTCCTTATGCACGTCAGCATCTGGAAAGCTATATCCGTAAAAATGCACAGGCACCGGAAGTGTCTCAGGCGCTGGAGAGTTTACGCCAGGAACTGGCTCAGCCGGAGGCCGGTACGGATCAGCTGATCGAAGCGTTATACCGGTTTATGGATGAAGACCGTAAGTCCACTGCCCTGAAAGCCCTGCAGGGCATGATCTGGCAGGACGGCTACGTTAACGGGAATTTTACCGGGCACCTCTATCCGGACGTTTTACCGGCCCTGAAACAATGGCAGGCTCAGGGGCTGACCCTATGTGTCTATTCCTCGGGTTCCGTGGCCGCACAGAAACTGCTGTTCGGTTACAGCGATGCCGGGGATATTACCGGGGTCTTCAGCGACTATTTTGATACCCATGTCGGTGCCAAGCGGGAAGAGCAATCCTACCGGAATATCGCCGGTAAGCTGGGGCTGCCGGGCGAAGACTTACTGTTTTTATCGGATATTCATCAGGAACTGGATGCCGCACGCGCGGCGGGCTGGAAAACCGTTCAGCTGATCCGCGGAGAGGCTGACCCGGAAAGCGTACATCCGGCGGTGAGCAGTTTTGAACAGATTACACCGGAGACCTTCTGAAATGAGTGCATTAACGATTTTTAGCGATAAAGACGCCAGCCAGCCGATCTGGCAGAGTGAAGATGCCGCGCAGATCCGTGAAAAACTGGCGCAACAGGATGTCCGTTTTGAGCGCTGGGCGGCCGACCGTGATTTAGGGGCCGACCCGACGCCGGAGACGGTACTTGAGGCCTATCAGCATGCGATTGATAAACTGGTGGCAGAAAAAGGTTATCAGAGCTGGGATGTGATCAGCATGCGTGCCAGCCATCCGGAGAAACAGGCATTACGCGAAAAATTTCTCTCTGAGCACACCCACGGTGAGGACGAGGTGCGCTTTTTTGTCGAAGGGGCAGGGTTGTTTTGCCTGCATCTGGACGGGCACGTGTATCAGATCCTGTGTGAGAAAAATGATCTGATCTCGGTCCCTGCAGGCACGCCTCACTGGTTCGATATGGGATCGGAACCCAACTTCACGGCTATCCGCATTTTTGATAATCCGGAAGGCTGGATCGCCCGCTTTACCGGCGATCCGATTGCCGAAAGTTACCCCCGGCTGGCCTGACCGGGATTGACCGGGGTCAGGCCGTCTGTGGCCGGAAAATGCCTTCGGCCACCTGCTCCGGCGTGATAAGCCCGGTATCCAGTACCCAGCCACTGATCAGCGCCGCAGGGGTGACATCAAAGGCCGGATTATGGACCCGGATATTCTCCGGTGCCCATTGTACGGCCCCGAAACTGCCGGCAACACCGGTCACTTCCGCGGCCGCTCTTTGCTCTATAGGAATATCTTTTCCTGACGGACAGTGACGATCCAGAGTGGTGTGCGGGGCAGCCACGTAAAACGGGATCCCATGATAGCGGGCCAGTACCGCCAGGCTGTAAGTGCCGATTTTATTGGCCACATCGCCGTTTGCCGCAATCCGGTCAGCACCGACCCAGATAGCATCGACCTGTCCGTCGGCCATCAGTGCCGCAGCCATGCTATCGGTGATCAGCTGGCAGGGAATACCGGATTCCGACAGTTCCCAGGCCGTCAGGCGTCCGCCCTGCAGCAGAGGACGGGTTTCACCTACCCAGACATGGGCCACTTTCCCCTGTTGCCAGCCACGGGTAATTACGCCCAGTGCGGTACCGACGCCGGCCGTAGCCAGGCCTCCGGTATTACAGTGCGTCAGAATACGGCTGCCCGCGGTGATCAGCGGCGTGCCGGCCTGCGCGATATTGTCACAAAGCTGCCTGTCTTCATCGACCAGACGCAATGCCTCACGGACCAGTGCGGTGACATAGTCTTCTGCCGCCAGCGCTTCCTGCATTCTGTCCAGATTATTCATCAGATTCACGGCCGTCGGACGGGCTGCCCGTAGCGTGAGTAATGAGTCCTGAAGGTCGGCACGTGACATTCCCTGCTCAGCCTGCAGGGCCAGCAGGAGTGAAGCCGAAAGGCCAATCAGTGGCGCTCCCCTGACACGTAAGGCATGGATATGGCTGACAAGCGCGTCGGTACTGCCGGCACTGAGCCAGTTTTTTTGTTGCGGAAGGGCCTGCTGGTCAAGGATCCAGAGCTGGTTATCAATCATTTTCAGGCTGGTCGTTTGCAGAGTTTGCATCAATATTATTTCCGGGTTGCTTCACTGAGGAATAGTATGCCAATATGCGGGGCAGAATAGAAGTGTAGACGTCTGAAAGGCTCAGGCGCAGAGAATAATAAGAGAGGAAAAGGCAATGTCACAATACCGAACCTTCACCGCCACAGATGCTGTGGAATACGCCAGGCAGTTTTCCGGGCTGGAAAATCCGGAACAACTGACAGAAGCGCTGGAAGTGGGGGACGGTAACCTGAATCTGGTGTTTAAAATTCTGGATCAGCAAGGTAAAAGTCGTGTCATTGTCAAACAGGCCCTTCCTTATGTGCGTTGTGTCGGTGAGTCCTGGCCGCTGACCCTTGACCGTGCCCGGCTGGAAGCAGAAACGCTGATTGAGCATTATAAATACAGTCCTGAGCATACGGTCCGTGTGACCCATCTTGATGCCAGCCTGGCGGTGATGGTGATGGAAGACCTCTCTGAATATCACATCTGGCGAGGGGAGCTGGTGGCGGGTAAATCCTATCCGCAGGCGGCCCGGCAACTGGGGCATTACCTGGCCAGTGTCCTGTTTTCTACCTCTGATTTCGCCCTGCATCCTCATGAAAAAAAGGCGCAGGTCGCACGCTTTATCAATACGGAAATGTGCGAAATTACCGAGGATTTGTTCTTTAACGATCCTTACATTGAGCATCCGCGTAATGATTATCCGCAGGCTCTCGAACCGTTAGTGGCCTCACTGCGGGAAGATGCTGAATTGCGCATTGCCGTTGCGGAACTGAAACACCGTTTTCTGACCCATGCTGAAGCCCTGCTGCACGGAGATATTCACACCGGCTCGGTTTTTGTGACCGACAGCGGACTGAAAGCCATCGATGCGGAATTCGGTTATTACGGTCCGATGGGCTTTGACCTCGGCACCGCGATGGGGAATTTACTGCTGAACTACTGCGGCGTCCCCGGCCTGCTGGCCCCGAGAGAAGCGGCGGAAGCCAGGGACCAGCGTCTGGCTGAGATCATTACGTTGTGGCAGACCTTCAGTGATGAATTCCTGACACGCAGCCAGCAGTCCACCCGCGATGTTGCGCTGGCGGTGCCGGGGTATGCACAGAAGTTTCTGCAGAAAGTCTGGTGTGATGCTATCGGGTTCTGCGGGACTGAATTGATCCGCCGTACGGTCGGCATGTCTCATGTTGCCGATATCAGTCACATTGAAGACGATATGATGCGCACCGACTGTCTGCGCCATGCCATCACGCTGGGACGTACTCTGATTCTGGCAGCAGGCCATATCAGTGATGCCGAATCACTCGTCGCCCGAATCCGTCAGGTAGCCTGATCAGCAGGTCATGCCACACTCGTGGCATGACCCCGTAACAGAACACTGGCACAGACGCAGATACGTCTGAAGCAACAGCCTTCGTTTACCTGCCCGTCATTCCATCGTGATAACGCCGCCACGTGGGCTTCCGCTATGGCTCACTGCCACGAACGCATACCGGACAGACTAAGACCCGACAAACCCTGAAACAGGGGGGAACGGGGAATATCTCATGGTTAAGACGGGATCCGTATAACACAGTGTGCAGGATCCTGTGACAGAGGCTTGCGCTGCCCGACGATTGGGCTACACTGGCGGCGTTAATTTTCCGATGTAAGGACATCCCCTATGTACCAGGATATTATTCGTTCAGAACTGAATGAAGCCGCAGAAACGCTTAATGCCTTCCTGAAAGATGAAAACAATATTCATGCCATTCAGCAGGCGGCGACGCTGCTGGCTGACAGTTTCAAAGCTGGCGGAAAGGTACTCTCTTGCGGCAATGGTGGTTCTCACTGTGATGCAATGCATTTCGCTGAAGAACTGACCGGACGCTACCGTGAGAACCGTCCGGGGTATCCGGCGATTGCGATTTCGGATGTCAGTCATATTTCCTGCGTCAGTAATGACTTCGGCTATGATTATGTTTTTTCTCGGTATACCGAAGCCGTCGGTCGCCAGGGGGATGTGCTGTTAGGTATTTCCACCTCCGGAAACTCCGCCAATATTATTAAAGCGATTGAAGCTGCCCGCAGCCGGGGGATGAAAGTGATCACCCTGACCGGAAAAGATGGCGGCAAAATGGCCGGCAGTGCCGATGTGGAAATTCGTGTCCCGCATTTTGGTTTTGCTGATCGGATCCAGGAAATACACATTAAAATTATTCATATTTTGATTTTGCTGATCGAAAAAGAGATGGAAAAATAATCAGCGCACACCTTTCCCGAAAAATACGCAGGCAGGCGGGCTATGGTGACTTGCCAGACCGCTGACTGCGTGTTATTTCTTTGGGTTATTACGGCTAAAAACGCCGGACCATGGGATTGTGAGAGGTGATAACTGATGTGTGAATTGCTCGGGATGAGCGCCAACATACCTACGGATATCTGTTTCAGTTTTTCCGGGCTCGTGCAGCGCGGGGGAGGCACCGGGCCGCACAAAGATGGCTGGGGCATTACTTTTTATGAAGGTAAAGGGTGCCGCACTTTTAAAGACCCGCTTCCCAGTATTCACTCGCCGATAGCCAGACTGGTGCAGGAATATCCTATCAAATCACATTCCGTAGTGGCGCATATTCGTCAGGCAAATCGCGGAAATGTCTCGCTGGAAAATACTCATCCTTTCACCCGTGAGCTCTGGGGGCGTCACTGGACTTATGCTCATAACGGGCAACTCAGTGACTATGAGGACCTGGATACGGGGTCCTTCCGGCCGGTCGGGGAAACCGACAGTGAAAAAGCTTTTTGCTGGATCCTGCATAAACTGGCCACGCGTTATCCGGAGCCTCCGGAAGACTGGCCGGCGATGTTCCGTTATATTGCGACACTGGCGGCGGAGCTGAAAGAGAAAGGGGTCTTTAATATGCTGCTGTCAGACGGCCGTTATCTGATGGCATATTGTTCCACTCATCTTCACTGGATCACCCGGCGTGCGCCCTTTGGTAAAGCCACCTTACTGGATCAGGATGTTGAAATTGATTTTCAGCAGCACACGACACCTCAGGACATCGTCAGTGTGGTGGCGACACAGCCATTAACCGGCAATGAAACCTGGCACAAAATTGTGCCAGGAGAGTGGGTATTATTTTGTCTTGGTGAGCGTCAGTAAGGTCTTTGAGTCAGTCTCACTGTTGCCGCTGAACGGATTTTTTCGAACCACATACCGGCCGTTTTCTACCGTCACTGAAGGCGGCTGTTGATGTTGCAGGAAGTAGTCGTAGCCCGGTTTCAGCTGTTGCCAGAAACTGTAATACGCTGAATCCTGATGCCGCTGCATATTTTGTGCTGTCATACGGAACGGAAAAATATCCACTTCAACTTCGGACTGCCCATTGCGCAGGGCGGCATTCACAAAGTCATAAATCTGCTCCATATAGGCGTTGGTCATGGCATAACAGCCAATCGACACACAGTTACCATGGATCATCAGATATTTACCGCTGTAACCATTGTCGCGATCATACTGGTTCGGAAAGCCGATGTTGATGGCCCGGTAAAAATGGCTGTCGGGATTCAGCTGATCCAGCTTTACTGAGTAAAACCCTTCCGGACTTTTAAAATCACCCTCCACGCGTTTCGGACCCAGCCCGCCGGAAAACTTACAGATTTTGAAACTGTTCAGTAAACGGTATTCGTTACCGACTTTACCGTATAAATCGAGTGTCCGTTCTTCCTTAAAGATCTGAATAAATACCGGCGTCCCCAAAAGCTGCTGAGTGAGCGGTTTACTCACGGGGGGCAACAGGCTGACGGAGTTCTGAGACGCGGCCAGACAATATGCCGGGAGTAAAAACATCGCAAGTAAGAGTGCGATTTTACGCATGCTGCAAATACCTTGAAAATGAGGGTGGAAAAGAACGTAACTTCGTTTATCGTGCAGATATCCACGGTGCGGCGAAGACTCAGCGCAACATTAGCACTGTCTGTCTTTTTAGCAAGAGAACGGTGAAGATATTTATCAGTTACGCTCTGTGATAGTGACCCTCCATACAAAAGGAGGGGGGCGTCCGTAACGGTACTTCACCGTGATTGATCTTTACACTGATTATTTATACAGTATTGATGTTTCTTTTCTGCGGAGCCGTCACCCATGCGTAAAATCATTCATGTCGATATGGACTGTTTTTATGCTGCGGTCGAAATGCGGGATAACCCGTCGTTACGCGACATCCCCCTGGCCATCGGTGGCAGTCGTGAGCGACGGGGAGTTATCAGTACGGCAAACTACCTTGCCCGGCAATATGGTGTGCGCAGTGCCATGCCGACCGCGACCGCACTGAAACTTTGTCCCTCCCTGACCTTAGTGCCCGGGCGTTTTGATGTCTATAAAGATGTGTCGGCCCATCTCCGGCAGATATTTTCGCGCTATACCTCACTGATTGAGCCGCTCTCTCTGGATGAAGCCTATCTGGATGTCACCCATTGCACGCACTTTCGCGGGTCAGCCACGCTGATTGCGGAGGATATTCGTCAGGCCATCCGTCAGGAATTGAAACTGACCGCTTCTGCCGGTATTGCTCCGGTGAAATTTCTGGCGAAAATCGCCTCTGATCTGAATAAGCCGGACGGTCAGTATGTGATCACGCCGGCCGGTATGGATAACTTCGTTTATAGCCTGGCTCTGGAGAAAATTCCTGGCGTTGGCCAGGTTTCTGCCAGAAAGCTTGCTGATATGGGGCTGAAGACCTGTGCGGATGTCCGGCAGACCGACCTGGCCCTGCTTCTGAAACGGTTCGGCAAGTTTGGCAGGGCGTTATGGGAACGAAGCCACGGTATTGATGAACGCGAAATCGTGGTTGACCGGCTACGTAAATCGGTCGGTGTTGAAACCACGCTGGCACAGGACATTGATCAGTGGGAGCAATGCCTGGAGGTGCTGGAGAGACTCTATCCCGAACTGGAAAGACGTCTGAGGAATGTCCGACCGGATCTGCGGATACTGCGTCAGGGTGTGAAGCTCCGGTTTTCCGACTTTCAGCAAACCACCCGTGAGCATGTCTGGTCTGTTCTGAATAAAGAAGACCTGCTGACGATCGCCTATGAAACCTGGCAGCAACGCCGGGCAGGCAGAGGGGTGAGGCTGGTGGGATTACATGTGACCTTACCGGAACCGGACACCGGGCGGCAATTACAGCTAACGTTGTGACTGACCCTGCTATAGGCCATCGCCGGAGCCCTTTCTGTATCAGGCGTCAACAGGGCAGGTTGTGCTTGCGGGCGGAGAATACCGTCAGGGGCAAGGATATGCCGGACGGCCACAGGGCGGCACGTCCGGTGACAGACCGGGAAGACTGAGGCGCTTCCCGGCGGGGATCAGGCTTGTCGTCCCCGGAAGTAGGTCAACGCCAGGGCCAGCGCAAGTACCAGCCCCTTAATGATATCCATGGCGTAGTAAGGCACGGACAGCATCACCAGACCATTCTGTAATACGCCCAGGATAATGGCGCCAATCAGAGTCCCCAGTGCATTCGGCTTACCGGAACCTGCCAGTGACAGGCCAATCCAGGCGGCTGCCACCGCATCCATCAGATAACCACTGCCGGCATTGACCTGTGACGATCCAATTCTTGAGGCCAGCAGGATCCCGCCTAACCCTGCCAGTAAAGAGGCCAGCAGATAGGCGATGACCCGATAGCGGGTCGTACGGATCCCGGATAAGCGGGCCGCTTCAGGGTTTCCGCCGAGCGCATACATTCTGCGACCGTGTTTGGTCAGAGAGAGGCCAATCTGTGTCAGGATCGTCACCACCAGCATAATGATCACGATCCCCGGGATCTCGCCCAGCCAGTTAAAATTCGCCGGAATGATCCCTTCAGCCATATCACCGCTCGGCATCACCATATTCTGGGTAATCGACCCCCCAAAGCTGTAAGTCATTGCGACCCCCTGGACAACAAACAGGGTCGCCAGTGTGGCCAGCATATCCGGAATTCGCAGCACAACAATCAGGAAACTATTGAACAGTCCGACCAGCAGACAAAGCGCCAGGGTGATAATGATTGCCGTCGCCGTGCCATAGCCATGCCAGACAAACATCGAGATCACCAGCGTATTTGCCAGTGAAGCGGTGGATCCCACGGAAAGGTCAAAGCCACCGACGGTCAGCGAGATTGCTACCGCCATCGCGATCACCGTTACAATAGCGATAGAGCGCAGAATGTTCAGCAGATTATCGGGTTCCAGAAAGCCATCGGCGGTCAGCCCGAAGCCTGCCAGAAGCAGTACGACGGTCAGCAGCATGCCCCACTTATACAGGAAATCGAATAACCGGTGATGCCATGCCGGGGATGAAGTTAATGAGTTAGGGTTGCTGCTCACGCAGGGGTACCTCCGGTTGAATAAAGCAATAATAATTCTTCGCTGGCCTGTTTGCCGTCTATTTCGGCGACAATCCTGCCATCCCACAAAACACAAATACGGTCACACAGCCCGACCAGTTCGGCAAACTCACCGGACGCATAAATAATACCTTTACCTTCCCTGGCAAGTTCATCCACCAGCAGGAAGAGATCCGACTTCGCTTTTACGTCGACACCTTTGGTCGGCTCATCGAAAATTAAAAGGTCAGATCCGCTGGCCAGCCATTTTCCGATGGCGACCTTCTGCTGATTACCGCCGGAAAGACGACGTAATACCTGCTCAGGACCGCGGCTGCGAACGGATAATTTACCAATGATCTCCTGTGCCCATTTCACCGACTGCCTCACGCTGAAGAAGCCATAGCGGGAAAAACGATCATCGGCAGCAGCGGAAAGATTCATGGCAATATTTTCATCAATAAAAATACCTTCTTTCCGGCGTTCTTCGGGCACCAGCGCGATCCCTGCCGTGACCGAATGATAAGGCGATTTGGGTTTCCAGGGTTTCCCGTGCAGACGACCGGTTTTCAGGCGGCTTTTAGTGGCCCCGAACAACGCCTTACACAGCTCAGTTTTACCGGCCCCGGCCAGCCCCGCGATCCCCAGAATCTCCCCTTTATGTAATGTCAGGTCGATATCCTGCAGCAGCTTGTGGTCATGTAAGCCTTCAACCCTGAGTAATTCTTCTGCAGTATGAGGAGGGCGGCGCGGAGGGTACAGGTCGGTCAGGGTATGGCCTGTCATCTTCTCGACGATCTGCTCCCCGCTCAGGGCATTCATCGGGCAGGTCCCGATTAATTTCCCATCCCGCAGAACCGTCAGCTGGTCACAGATACTTTTCAGTTCGTGAATACGGTGAGAAATAAACACGATCCCGATCCCCTGTTGCTGCAGATGACGTACGACCCGGAATAACTGCTCGCTTTCATGCTGGTCCAGCGGTGCCGTCGGTTCATCCAGGATCAGGAAACGACAATCATGGGAAAGCGCCCTGGCCAGTAAAATCTGCTGTTTTTCTGCCAGTGAGCATCGCTCAACCGGCTGACGCAGATCGAGGGTGACATTCAGTTGTTCCAGTAAGGCCGCAGCCTTGCGATAGACCTCTTTTCGTCGATAGAGATGACCGGCATCCGCCATACTGTCCAGCATGATGTTTTCAGCAACACTGAGCGCAGGCACTAATCCGTTATCCACTTCCTGCTGTACCAGATGGATCCCGGCACTTTTTGCCTGACGCGGACTGCGGATGTTCAGGGGCTGCCCGTCCATCAGGATTTCGCCCTGGTAATGGTGATGGGCTCCTGACAATACTGCCATCAGGGTCGACTTTCCGGCTCCGTTAGCGCCGGTCAGTGCATGCACTGAATGGCCTTCAATAGAAAAATCGACATTATCCAGTGCGGCGAACCCGGCAAAATTAATCGAGATATTGCGCATCTCGAGGCGATGAGCTTCAGCCATAGTTATGTCACTACCTGGTTAGTTATTGCTACGGAAATTTCCCTGGCGGGCTTCTGTTGCCCTTATCATCGGGCAGGCAGGGGGCATAAGCTACCATAAAAGACATTTAGCCATCCAGAAGTCTGTCTATATAAGTCGAAAACCCCGGTGATGGCTAACGTAGCAGTTTAAGACGTTGCACTGAACTCAAGATATAGCGATAAATGCTGACGTCCTGATCTGTCGTGATACTTAGTGCGTTACGGAAGGTCGGAAGCGGATGAAGGCCGGGATGAAAAAAACCAGAGCACAGGGCTCTGGTTTTCTGAGAGGAACGGGACCGTTATTTGACAGGAACTTCTTTCAATAGTCCGGTCAGTAACTTCCAGTAAAGATCAACACTGCCGATATGTACCTGTTCATCCGGGGAGTGTGGCCCGGTGATGGTCGGTCCGATAGACACCATATCTAAGTGCGGGTACGGTTTTTTAAATAACCCGCATTCCAGACCTGCGTGGATCACCTGGATATCGGGCATTTTACCGAACAGAGACTGATAAATTTCACGGGTTCTGGCCATAATCGGTGAATCTTTATCCGGTTCCCAGCCCGGGTAGCTGCCTGAAGCTTCAGTCGTGGCACCGGCAAGCTCACCCAGCGATGTCAGTGTATCGACAACGTACTCTTTTCCGCTATCAATCAGTGAACGGATCAGGCTCAGGATTTCAGCATGAGAATCATTCAGGCTGACGATACCGACGTTCAGGGAGGTTTCGACGACGCCGGGAACGACATCAGAAAAACGAACAACGCCGTTCGGTGTGGCATTTAGTAATCGCAGAAACGTATCGCGGCTGTTCCGGGTCAGGGCTGCGTGCTGGCTGTCGGCCGTTTCGGTCAGCAGAACAACATTTTCATCCTTCGGACCGGCTTCATTTTTCAGTAACTGACGGGCAGCATTCACGGCCTGTTCAAACTCTGCCTGTTGTGACGGGCTGAACGCGACAGTGGCGACGGCTTCACGCGGAATAGCATTACGCAGAGTACCGCCGTTAAAGCCGAGTAGCTGGTAATTAACGCTTTTTGACAGGGTGACCAGAACACGGGCTAATAATTTGTTTGCGTTACCCAGGCCCATATGAATATTGGCACCGGAATGTCCGCCACGTAGTCCTTTCAGAGTCAGCGAGACCTGAACGCTGCCTTCCGCCAGGGGTTCACGCTGTACCGGCAGTGTCGTGACGGCATCAATACCCCCGGCACAGCCCATATAGATCTCACCTTCTTCTTCAGAGTCGGTATTGATCAGAATATCGGCCTGTAACCAGTTTGCCTGCAGTCCGAAAGCACCTTCCATGCCGGCTTCTTCGGTCATGGTCAGCAGCACTTCCAGCGGACCATGCTCGACACTGTCGTCGGCCAGAACGGCCAGCGCCGAAGCCATACCAATACCATTATCGGCCCCCAGGGTGGTTCCCCGGGCTTTCAGCCACTCACCGTCGATATAAGGCTGGATAGGGTCGGTGGTGAAGTCGTGGACGGTATCATTATTTTTCTGTGGCACCATATCGAGGTGAGCCTGCAGTGCGACCGGGGTACGGTTTTCCATGCCCGGAGTTGCCGCTTTACGGATAAGAATATTGCCCACGGCATCACGTTCATTCCACAGACCGCGCTCATTTGCCCAGGCCAGAATATGTTGTGCCAGAGCTTCTTCATGATAAGAGGGATGCGGGATGGAACAGATGGTTGCAAAAATATCCCACAAAGGCTGCGGGCTGAGCTTAGACAGTTCTGACATGATTCAGTCTCCTGTGCTGGCGCCGGAAAAAGTAAAAACCGGCAGGAAAAGGGTTAAGAAAAGCGAAAACAGAGGCTTTCGGCATACATTCAGAATACCACTGTTTACAGGCCGGAGGACGTACCGGGCAGGAAAAAAAGCCTCCGGAGGCAGCGGATGCTGGTTTTTAGCTCATCATATCCTTATAATCCCGCGCAAACTTTTTCACCTTGCACTTAAATTAGGCTTTTTTAATGGCCGGGGTTCCTAAAAAATGAGCGAAAAATACGTTGTCACCTGGGATATGCTACAGATCCATGCCCGTACCCTCGCCAGGCGTTTACTGCCGGTAGACCAGTGGACAGGCATCATTGCTGTCAGCCGTGGTGGCCTGGTTCCTGCAGCACTGCTGGCTCGTGAATTGGGGATCCGTCATGTCGATACGGTCTGTATTTCCAGTTACGACCATGATCATCAGCGCGAGATGAAAGTCGTCAAACGTGCAGAAGGTGACGGGGAAGGTTTCATTGTCATCGATGACCTGGTGGATACCGGCGGTACCGCGAAAGCTATCCGCGAAATGTATTCCAAAGCGCATTTTGTGACCATTTTTGCCAAACCGGCGGGCCGTCCGTTAGTGGACGATTATGTGATCGATATCCCTCAGAATACCTGGATTGAACAGCCCTGGGACATGGGCGTGGCTTATATTCCGCCTATCGTAGAAGACTGAGTTAGCTTTAAGTAGCATCCGCCTGACCGGATGCTACTTTCTTTTCCCCTCGTTATCGTTCTTCAGGTACACTCACTCATCATCTTCCGGTTCCGGAGTTATGAGCATGCAGACGAAAAATCTGAGTGAAGAACTGTTTAAACCCCGCTTTGAACACCCTGAAACTTCCGCATTAGTCCGCCGCATTTCCGGCAGAGTCCCGGGTTCCGGCGCATTTCCTGATACCCGATCGCCACATTGCTGGTACCGGACATTAACGCCTTTACTCTGGAGCTGGCGCGGAGTTTCACCGATAGAAATTAATGAGGTGTTATCACGGATTGCTGCCAGTACACTTGCCAGAACTAACGAACAATTGCTGGATACCGTTCGGGGCTACCGGAACGGTAACTGGATTTATGAATGGTCTGTGCAGGCGGCCCGATGGCAGGAGAAGGCGAAGTTAAAGACGGGCGACCTGGCCGGGCAGTCCTGGCTGCATGCGGCGAATCTGTTCAGTATAGCGGCGTATCCGCACCTGAACGAAGATGAGCTTGCCGATCAGGCCCGGGTACTGGCGTACCGGGCGTATGAACAGGCAACAACCTGCCTGAAAGGGGAACTGCGCCCTTTAAAATTTCGCGTGGATGACGGTAAAACCGTTGATGCTTTCCTGCATCTTCCGGAACAGGGGAATGGCCCGTTTCCGACGGTGCTGGTCTGCGGAGGCCTGGATACATTACAGCTCGACTATTTCCGTCTGTTCCATGACTATCTGGCCCCGAGAGGCATGGCGATGTTAACCCTGGATATGCCTTCGGTAGGTTACAGCGTCCGCTGGCGGCTGACGCAGGATACCAGCATGTTACATCAGCAGGTCTTGAAACAGCTTGCAGAGGTCCCCTGGATAGATCATCGCAGGGTAGGTTTATGGGGACAACGCTTCGGTGCTAACGTTGCGGTTCGCCTGGCGTATCTTGAAAGCGGATTACTCCGTGCGATAGCCTGCCATTCGCCCATCGTCCATTGCCTGCTGACTCAGGAGCCACTGCAACGCAAAGTTCCTGATATGTTCCTGGATATTCTGGCCAGCAGGATGGGGAAAAATGTCCGGGATAATCAGACTCTGGCGACGGAAATCAGCGCCTATTCCTTAAAAAACCAGGGATTACTGGGGCGCCGGACCCCGGTGCCGATGTTATCAGCCTTCCGTAAAAATGATTTCTACAGCCCGGAGGAGGAATCTCAGTTAATCGTTAATTCTTCCGTGCAGGGGAAACTCTTGCGTATACCGGCGTTGCCGGCCATGAAGTCGCTGGCGGGCACTCTGGAGCAAATCAGTGACTGGCTCGAAAAGCAACTCAAAAGATAAGTTGCGATTATTGTCAGGTTTGTTAAAAATTAATTTATCTTATTAAGGAGGATCAGTTATGACATTACCTGGCGGACATTCCAGGGGGCGCATTTTAAAGCGATTGCATGAGTTAGGCCCTTACCTCCGGGAGGATAAGTGCGGTACTGACCGCTTCTTTTTTGATTGTCTGGCAGTCTGTGTCAATGTAAAACCGGCACCGGATAAAAGAGAATTCTGGGGATGGTGGCTGACGCTGGAGGCAAAAGAAACACATTTTGCTTATCACTATGCGTTCGGACTTTTTGATAAAGAAGGCCACTGGCAGGAAATGCCGGTTAAAAAGGACGAAGATAAAGCCAGTGTTGAAAAAACATTGCAGGCTTTCTTTCAGCGGCTCGAAGCCCTGCTGGCACAACAGGATATTACCCTGGTACCGGCAGAAGGGGTGGTCAAGCCGGTCTGACCGGGAATTAAATGAACAAAGGGACAGCGCTTTTGCCTGTCCCTTTGTTTTATCTTCGGGTTATCAGAACTGATATGTCAGGCCTAATGCCACAATGTTATCGGTATTCAGTGACAGGCGGTTATCGTTATTCAGGCGGTTAATTTTATAGTCCACAAACGCTGACATATTTTTGTTGAAGTAGTAAGTGGCTCCGGCATCGATGTATTTTACTAAATCCACGTCCCCGATCCCGTTCTCTATATTCTTCCCTTTCGTCTGCACATATCCCAGTGAAGGACGCAGACCGTTTTCGAACTGATACTGTGCTACCAGCTCAATATTTTGTGCTGTGTTCGCCGCACCGGTGACTTTAGTCCCGGTCAGGCGGTTAGTCCCGCTGATCGGAGTCATATTGCTGGTCTGGGTATAGATAGCCGCCAGGTAAATCTGGTTCGCATCATATTTAATACCGGTCCCCCAGGAGGTGGCTTTATCGCCATGACCATAGCTGGCTGCTTCCTGACTTTGGGTACGGTCAGAGCTGGTGGCGGCCCCCATCAGGCTGATCCCGGTATCTGCAATCCGGTACCCGAGAGAGGCACCGAAACCGTCACCATTCTGGCGGGTAATATCGGTGCGTGAGTTCGCAGTGTTGTCATCATTTTTACCCTGATACTGGACGGCAAAACGTAATCCGTCCACCAGACCGAAGAAATCGGTGTTTCTCCAGGTCAGCAGGCCGGTGGAACGCTGAGTCATATAGTTATCCGAGCGTGCAGTACCGTCACCGCCGAACTCCGGGAACATATCGGTCCAGGCTTCCACATCATATAACACACCATAATTCCGGCCGTAGTCGATAGAACCCAGGGTCGGGTTACGGAGACCGGCAAAACCGAGGCGGGTTTTGTTACCATTGCTGGCATCACTGCCTTCTGAATTCTTCAGGCTGTACTGATATTCCCACTGCCCATAGCCGGTCAGCTGATCATTAATCCGGGTCTGGCCCTTAAAACCCAGCCTGGCGTAAGACTGGTCTCCGTCGGAGCTATTGTTGTCGGTGATGTAATGTTCAGCTTTTACCTTGCCATAGAAATCCAGCTGATTACCGTCTTTGTTATACACTTCAGCAGCATGGCTGACTGACGTCAGGCTGCATAATAAGAGTGCTAACGTACTTTTTTTCATTGTCCGGTATCCCCGTTATCAAAGTATTTTATTCAAAATTGTGAAAGCGCAGCCTCGTTTTACTGGAGAACAGTGAACGATTTATGACAGAGCGCCATTTAATGAAAAAAATGAAAACAGTGATTTCATCGCCCTCCCGGCGTTATCTGCTGATAAGCGCAGATAAAGGGTTGGATTCCGCGGCGACACCTGATAAAAGGGAAGTTTGTTTAATATATAAATGGCAGGAAATATGAGTGGCAGTCAGACCCTTGTGGTCAAATTGGGAACCAGCGTGCTCACCGGGGGATCCCGCCGGTTAGATCGCGCACATATCCTGGAACTGGTCCGGCAGTGTTCGCAGGCGATTAACGCCGGCCACCGGATAGTTATTGTGACCTCAGGCGCGATTGCCGCCGGGCGAGAGCATCTGGGATACCCCGAACTGCCCCCCACCATCGCCTCTAAGCAGCTGCTGGCCGCCGTGGGTCAGAGTCAGTTGATCCGTGTCTGGGAACAACTGTTTGGTATTTACGGGCTCCATGTCGGACAGATGCTGCTGACCCGTGCCGATATGGAAGATCGTGAACGTTTCCTGAATGCGCACGATATGCTGCATGCATTGCTTGATAACCGCATTATCCCGGTCATCAATGAAAATGATGCCGTGGCAACCGCCGAGATTAAGGTGGGAGATAACGATAACCTTTCGGCGCTGGCCGCTATTCTTTCCGGTGCGGATAAACTGCTGCTGCTGACCGATCAGCGCGGGCTTTTCAGTGCCGATCCAAGAAGTAATCCTCAGGCAGAGCTTATCACCGATGTGCATGTGATTGATGACGAACTGCGGATGATCGCCGGTGGCAGTGTCTCCGGTCTCGGTACGGGCGGAATGGCCACCAAATTGCAGGCAGCAGATGTTGCATGCCGGGCCGGTATTGATGTCATTATTGCCAGCGGGAATGAGCCGGAGCTTATCAATGAAGTGCTGAACGGTAAACCGGCAGGTACGCTGTTTCATGCCCAGAAAAATAAACTGGAAAACCGTAAACACTGGATTTTTGGCGCACCTCCGGCCGGTGCGGTCACGATTGATGACGGGGCTCTGGCGGCATTACTGGAACGGGGCAGTTCGCTGTTACCTAAAGGGATCACTTGTGTCGAGGGGGATTTCTCCCGTGGCGAGGTGATCTCTATCCGTAGCCAGCAAGGGCGGGATCTCGCGCACGGTGTTTCACGATATAATAGCGATGCCCTTCGCATGATCGCCGGGCATCACAGCCAGCAGATCAGTGAAATACTGGGGTATGAATACGGTTCAGTCGCCGTTCATCGCGACGATATGATTGTCAGCTAAGGAGCAGTCATGCTGGAAATGATGGGGAAAGCAGCACGGGCTGCCTCATATCAGTTATCAACATTAAGCACGGCACAAAAAAATCAGGTATTGCTGACCATTGCCAGCCGCCTTGAAGAAGAGTCTGCGGTAATTCTGGAAGCCAATGCCCTGGATGTGGCCACTGCCCGTGAGAACGGGATGGGTGAAGCCCTGCTGGATCGTCTGACACTGACCCCGGAACGTCTGAAGGGGATCGCTGACGATGTGCGTCAGGTTTGCCGTCTGGCCGATCCGGTCGGGCAGTTAATTGATGGTGGCTTACTGGACAGCGGGTTGCGTATTGAGCGCCGCCGTGTACCACTGGGTGTGGTAGGGGTTATTTACGAAGCCCGTCCGAATGTCACGGTCGATGTGGCCTCGTTGTGCCTGAAAACCGGTAATGCCGTCATTTTACGTGGTGGTAAAGAAACCTGTAAAACCAATGCTGCAACCGTCAGTGTAATTCAGAACGCACTGGCTCTGCATGGTATTCCGGCAGGAGCTATCCAGGCGATTGATAATCCGGATCGCCAGCTGGTGGCTGAAATGCTGAAGATGGATCGCTACATTGATATGCTGATCCCGCGGGGCGGGGCTGGCCTGCATAAACTTTGCCGTGAACAGTCCACCATCCCGGTGATCACCGGAGGGATCGGGGTCTGTCATCTGTTCGTCGATGAGACGATGGAAACAGAAGCCGCACTGGAGGTGATCGTCAATGCGAAAAAGCAGCGGCCAAGCGCCTGTAATTCGCTGGAAACTCTGCTGATCCATGAAAATATCATGGCGGAGTTTTTGCCTCAGTTCTGTCAACGGATGTCCCGCGAAGGGATTAGTCTGCATGCCGATGAGAATATTATCGCTGAGCTGCGACGTTATCAGGCAGATGTACTGCCGGTGGCTGCCGGCGAGTATGATGATGAGTGGTTATCTCTGGACCTGAATGTGAAAGCGGTTGCCTCTCTTGATGACGCGGTTGCTCATATTCGTGAGCACGGCACGCAGCACTCCGACGGTATTCTCAGCCGCAGTCTGAAAAACGCACAAGATTTCATCAATAAAGTCGATTCGTCTGCAGTGTATGTGAATGCCAGTACCCGCTTTACCGATGGTGCACAATTCGGGCTGGGAGCAGAAGTGGCTGTCAGTACGCAGAAGTTACATGCCCGCGGCCCTATGGGCCTCGAAGCCCTGACCACTTATAAGTGGGTGGCCTGGGGGGAGGATACGCTTCGTAAGTGACACCGCTGAATTGGCCTTTGTAACTTCAGACTGAATGATCCTTCATGAGCCGGCAAGATGCGTTGCCGGCTCATTTTCGTTCAGTGGATCGCGTTATCTCTCGTATCGTTTGCCAGCCTGTTTATTGATGTAAAAACGTATTCACAGCGCTCCTTTCCCGGACAGTTATATGCTCTCCGTGGGTGACTGACTGATGATTTACCCGCGGTTTATTTATCCTGCCCGGTGCATAAAATCCGGCCAATTACAGAGTAGTGTAAGGATTAGGTTAAAGAAAATAGCCGATGCAATGACTGTACACACTCTGCCGTCTCAAACCAGGAATAATCTTCATAAAATAGTGATGAGTATTCGCCATAGTAACAGTCATATATTTCCTGTGAGGAACATAACAATGAAACGTACAGCTATTACTTTATTAACAACTTTACTGATTGCCAATGGGTTTGCAGCTTCCTCTGCGATGGCCGCACCGGGTGATAACCAGGGGGGGCCGGTTATCCCTCATCAGCAGAATGGTCAGCCACAGCGTCAGGGGCAGGGTCCGCAACAGGGGCCGGGTAACGGACCAGGCCATCAGCGCCACGGTCAGGATCGTCCTCAGCAGGGCGGTGATCGCGGACGGGGTGAACCTCATCGTCAGCAGGGTGACCGCTTCGCTTATCACGGTAATGATTTCCGCAGAGGCCATGCCGCGCCAAAAAGTTTCCGTGGCGACAAATACCGCGTCAATGACTGGCGTGCCCGCGGGCTTTCTCAGCCCCCGCAGGGCCATTACTGGGCAGCCATCAATGGTAATTACGTATTAATGGCGGCGACCACCGGGATCATTACGTCAATCATCATGAACAGTGCATTATCCCGCTAACGGGTGATTTCACCCGGTATCGGTTTTCCGGAGGAAAAATATGAAAAAAACACGGATGACATACCTGATCTCAGCTGTTTTGTTGAGCAGCCTGGTATCTTCTGTTGCCGTCCGCGCAGATGATCATGGTCCCTGGCAGCCGCATGGCGGCGGTCATCAGGAAGGGCCCGGTCGTGGCGGACCCGGAGGTCCGGGAGGTCCGGGAGGTCCGGGGCCACACGGCGGACCGGGAGGCCATTACGGTGGCCCTCATGGCGGGCCTCAGTCATACGGCCCAGGCCCCGGCGGCCCCGGCAGAGGAGACTCCTTTGCCTGGCGGGGACACCGCTTTGAACCCGGTCAGCGTTTTCCGCATGATTTCCGCGGTCCACGATACCGGATAGATGACTGGCACCGGCGGGGTCTGCCGGCACCGCCTTATGGCCAGCGCTGGTCATATATCGATGGCAATTATGTGCTGGTGGCGGTGGCGACCGGAGTCATTACCTCGATTATTCTGAATAATGCCTTTCATCCGTAATCGGTTTTGAGATAGCGCAAGGTCCCCGTCTGCTGAACAGCTGCGGGGGCCTTTTTTATGCTCACCGCGGGTGTTGCCATGTGTTAAACGGTCACGGCTTCTGCTCCCTCGGGAACGTCACTCACCCGCTCAGGCGCTTTGCGGTCTCTGCGAACAGCCATCCTGTATTCCGGTTTCTGTTGCCGGGGAGAGTTTGCAGACCTTCAGCCGGAAATAGTCTACTGTAATGACAGAGAATCTTGCCGGCAGGAAAACGGATGAAAAATGTACTGGTTGTGATCGATATGCAAGCCGGGGTACTGGCTGTGGAGCGGTTTCAAATCAACGAAAAAATTGCATTGATTAACCAGCTTATTGAGGCCGCTGATGAAGTCATTTTTGTCCGGCATTGTGAGGGGGAAATGCAGCCTGGCACGATGGCCTGGCAAATTGTTCCGGGAGTTATTCAGCCGGAAAACGCACGTTATGTCAGTAAAACCGCCTGTGATAGCTTCTTTCAGACAACCCTTGCCCGTGAGCTGAACGCGTGCGGTGAGCATGCTTTTACGGTATGTGGTTGTGCAACGGATTATTGTGTGGATACCACCATTAAAACAGGAGCCAGCCTCGGATACGCCATCACCGTGGCAGAAGATGCCCATACCACCGCGGAGAGAACATTTGTCAGCGCACAGCAATTAATCAGCCACCACAATGAGCTATGGGCAGATCTGACTGTCCCCGGTCACCCGGTGCAGGTAGCAGCGACCCTGAACATTATTCAGCGCTGGCTATCGGCGGAACAGGCCGGTGTAACCAGTTGATCAGTGACTGTAATGCACTTTCAGGAAGGCTATCGGTGCGATGTATTAAACGATAGGCGGCCCCGGTTTTTACCGTGAGGTTAAAGGGGACGACCAGTCTGCCGCGGGCAATTTCTTCCGCCGCGAGGTGAATATCCGCCACGGTGATCCCGAACCCCTGTACCGCAGCATTGAGTGCCAGATCCATGGTTTCAAAATGCTGGTTACGTAGCATAGCGATCGGTAAGTCATGTTGACGGAGCCATAATAACCAGTCTCTGGTATCGGGAGTGGGATGCAGAAACGTGTAGTTTTGCAGGTCATTAACCTCTGACGGCAGGGGCAGGTGACTGGCCATGACCGGGATAAGTTCCTCATCAAAGAGCGTTACTCCGCCTGAATCTGCCGTACCATACACCACGGCAGCATCAAAATCCTCCAGCTGACGCCGGTGATCCAGTGTGGTCGTCAGGGCAACATGGACATGAGGGGCATACTGTTCAAATGCGACCAGCCTGGGAACCAGCCAGCGCATTGCACAACTGGGGGCCTTCAGGCGTAACTGGTCAGGCGTTAGCCGGATTTTCTCTGTCAGGTGGTTCAGCTGTTCCAGTAGCTGACGGAGTTCCGGTAACAGTTGTCCGGCGCGCGGGGTCAGGGAAAGTCCGCGGGCATGACGGCGAAATAACGGGAAGCCGAACCAGGCCTCCAGAGCCTGAATCTGACGGCTCACTGCGCCCTGAGTGATACAGAGTTCCGTGGCTGCATGAGTCAGATTCAGGTGACGTGCGGTCACCAGGAAAGTCTGCAGCCCATTGAGCGGTAAATCACGTCGCGTCATACATCCCCCGGTTATGCATAAAAGTCATGGCTATTATGACAATATTTCGATTGTTCTCCTATGCCCCTCGCCGTTAGATAAACAACAGTTCACTAGTTTATTAATGCATTATCGCTCAGGGGTTGTGATGTCTATCCATTCTTCAGTGGCTTTACCCTCGAAACTTCCGGATGTCGGAACCACAATTTTCAGTGTTATCGGGGAGCTTTCCGCTAAACACCAGGCCATAAACCTGTCACAGGGGGCACCTGATTTTCCCTGTGATCCGGCACTGACGGAATCAGTGACCCGTGCCATGCAAAACGGTCATAACCAGTACGCGCCGATGGCCGGATTACTTACCCTCAGGGAAGCCATCGCCGGGAAAGTCCGGCAGTTGTATGGCCAGGCGTATGATCCGGCAAGCGAAATACTGGTCACCGGCAGCGCCAGCCAGGGGCTTTTTATGGCGATTTCTGCGCTGGTACACCCCGGTGATGAAGTGATCTTCTTTGAACCTGCGTTCGACAGCTATGCACCTGTCGTGCGTTTACAGGGGGCGACCCCTGTCGGGATTGCGCTGAACGTACCGGCATTTACCATCGACTGGCAGGCGGTTGCGGCAGCGATCACCCCGAAAACCCGGATGATTATTCTGAACAGTCCGCATAATCCCGGGGCTCAGATCCTAAGCGCTGATGATCTGCAGCAACTGATCAGGCTGACGAAAAATACCGACATCGTGATCCTGTCGGATGAAGTCTATGAGCATGTAATTTTTGACGGGCGGCAACACCTGAGTATGGCGACACATCCGTCGCTGGCGGAACGCAGTGTGATCGTCTCTTCGTTCGGAAAAACATTTCATGTCACCGGCTGGCGGGTAGGGTATTGCCTGGCTCCGGCGGCTATCATGCACGAAATTATCGGTATACATCAGTTTATGATGTATGCCGCAGATACCCCGATGCAGTGGGCATTTGCGGAATATTTACGCCATCCGGAGCATTACCTGGGGCTATCGGCTTTCTATCAGCAAAAGAGAGACCGGCTGGTGGCATTACTGGCGGACTCGCCTTTCCGTTTACAGCCTTCAGCCGGTTCTTTCTTTATGCTGGCCGGTTACGGGCATCTCAGTCAGCAATCCGACAGTGAGATCGTGCAACGGCTGATTACTGAGTGTGGGGTAGCCACGATCCCGCTGTCTGCGTTTTATACCGACGGCACAGATAATAAATTTATCCGCCTTTCATTTTCAAAAGATGATAAAACGCTGCTGGCCGGTGCAGAAGCGTTATGCCGCTTCACGGTCTGATACTGGCCGGAGAAGGGAGCAGTATCCGGGGGGATGCCTCCGGCAAAGACCATTATAACAGTGATATTCAGGGTGACAGAAAAATGCAAAAGAAAGTAAAAGCAGTATGGATGGCAGCAGGGCTGTGCGCAGCATTTCAGGTATTCGCCGGGGATACGTTGCGTTTTGGTCTGGAATCTCAATACCCGCCCTTTGAAAGCCGGAACACGCAGGGGCAACCGGTCGGATTTGATATTGATTTAGGGAATGCGGTATGTAAAGCCGCACACCTGAAATGTCAGTGGGTGGAAAGCAGTTTTGATGCCCTGATCCCGGCGCTTGAAGCCAAAAAGTTTGATGCCATCAATTCTGCAATGAATATCACCGCACAGCGGGAAAAAATCATCGATTTCACGGTGCCGGTTTACCGTATTCCAAGCATGCTGGTCGCCCGGAAAGGCCTGAATTTGCAGGTCACGGCGGAGGGGCTGCAGGGGAAAAATGTGGGTGTATTACAGGGGTCGATTCAGGAAGCGTATGCCAAAAAACACTGGGAAACTCACGGTGTGAATGTGGTCTCTTATCAGGACCAGAACCAGGTCTATAACGATATGGTGGCAGGAAGGCTTGATGCGACCCTGGTCATGTCAGCGGCCGGTCAGTCCGGTTTCCTGAATAAGCCTGAAGGGAAAGACTTTGCGTTTGCCGGTAAGCCGGTGGAAGACGATGCCATCCTTGGGACTGGCATCGGGTTCGGACTGCGTAAAGGGGATACCGCCCTGAAGCAGCAACTGGATACCGCCATTGAAACCGTGAAGAAAGACGGAACGCTGACCCGACTGGCAGCCCGTTACTTCCCGGGGATCGATGTCAACGTCAAACCCTGACAGCTAATACTTCCCCGGACGTATCACTCACTCCGCACGTCCGGGGTTTTTGTTCTTATCGCCAGCCAGCATCCGGCGGGTGTCCTCTCTGCTTTATGCCTCCGTTTTCGCAGAAAAAAAGATCATCGCCTGCCGCTGACGGGATATCCGCTGAATTAACGAATATTCAGTCACTTACTTTAGTCTTGTAATTATTTGTTTACGCGCGGCAGGGTAAAAACCCTTTTTATACTATTGTTGTAAATAAATCAGTACACCGCGTGGATTGAAATGTTTACTGTGTATGGTAGGCTGTGGCCACGCTTACCAGAGCGAAGTGACGAGCCGTGATAACAGGATGCCAACCATGCAAAAAGATACGCTGAATAATTTACATATCACCGAAGAACGGATAATGATGACGCCGGAACAGCTTAAAGCTCAGTATCCGCTGTCCGTTCAGTTGCAGGACCAAATAGCGCACTCCCGCCAGGTAATTTCAGATATTATCGCCGGGCGTGATCGCCGGTTACTGGTGGTTTGCGGGCCATGCTCTATTCATGATCCTGACGCGGCGCTGGAATATGCTGAGCGTTATCAGCAGTTGGCAGAAAAGTACAGCGATAGTCTCTATCTGGTAATGCGGGTTTATTTTGAAAAACCGCGGACGACCGTGGGCTGGAAGGGGCTGATCAATGACCCGCATATGGACGGGTCATTCGATGTTGAGCACGGATTACAGATTGCCCGTGATCTGCTGGTGAAACTGGCGGAGAAGGGGCTGCCGCTGGCGACCGAAGCTCTGGATCCGAATTCACCACAATATCTGGGGGATTTGTTCAGCTGGGCGGCTATCGGCGCCCGGACAACGGAATCACAGACCCACCGGGAAATGGCTTCCGGGCTTTCTCTGCCAGTCGGTTTTAAAAACGGCACCGATGGCAGCCTGAGCACGGCTATCAATGCCATGAAGGCAGCTTCTATGCCTCACCGCTTTATGGGGATCAACCAGGCCGGACAGGTGTGTTTACTGCAAACCCGGGGCAACCCCGATGGCCATGTTATTCTTCGTGGGGGTAAAACCCCGAATTACGGCCCGGAAGATGTGGCTGCCTGTGAAAAAGAGATGCAGAATGCGGGTCTCAGACCGGCATTGATGATAGATTGCAGTCATGGCAACTCCTGTAAAGACTATCGCCGTCAGTCGCTGGTGGCTGAATCAGCCATGGCCCAAATCAAAGACGGTAATCGTTCCATTATGGGTCTGATGCTGGAAAGTCATCTTTATGAAGGAAATCAGTCACCGGATCAGCCTCGTTCGGCCATGCGCTACGGTGTCTCGGTGACCGATGCCTGTATCAGCTGGGAAACTACAGAAACCCTGCTGCGCGATATTCATCAGGATATGAGTGCCGCGCTGCGGGTGTCATAAGAGGTGTTATAGATTATGGTGGCCGAATTAACCGCGCTACGCGATAAAATTGATGAAACGGATAAAGCCTTGCTGCAATTGCTGGCCAGGCGTCTTGAACTGGTCGCTGAAGTCGGTGAAGTCAAAAGCCGTTATGGATTACCTATTTATGTGCCTGAACGTGAAGCCAGTATGCTGGAGTCGCGCAGGAAAGAAGCTGAACAGCTCGGTGTACCGCCGGATTTGATCGAGGATGTATTGCGCCGGGTGATGCGGGAATCTTATTCCAGCGAAAATGATAAAGGTTTCAAAACACTGAACCCGGATCTGGGCCCGGTCGTCATTGTCGGTGGTGAAGGGCAGATGGGGCGTTTGTTCGGCAAGATGCTGACGCTGTCAGGCTATCAGGTCAGGACGCTGGAAAAAGATGACTGGGGCAACGCTGAACAGTTACTCAGTGATGCCGGTATGGTCGTTATCAGTGTGCCTATCCATCTGACAGAGCAGGTTATCCAACAATTACCGCCATTGCCGGATTCCTGTATTTTGCTGGATCTGTGCTCGATTAAAAACAAACCACTGCAGGCGATGCTCGCAGCGCACCAGGGGCCGGTACTGGGGCTGCACCCGATGTTTGGCCCTGACAGTGGCAGTCTGGCGAAACAGGTTGTGGTCTGGTGTGACGGTCGTCAGCCAGAGGCTTATCAATGGTTGCTGGAACAGATTCAGGTCTGGGGAGCGCGGTTACATCGCACCAGTGCAGTTGAGCATGATCAGAATATGGCTTTTATCCAGGCACTGCGTCACTTTGCCACTTTCGCCTATGGCCTGCATCTGGCTGAAGAGAATGTCGATCTCAGCCAGTTGCTGGCGCTCTCTTCACCCATTTACCGTCTGGAACTGGCGATGGTCGGGCGTCTGTTTGCCCAGGACCCGCAGCTGTATGCGGATATCATTATGTCTTCAGAAAATAACCTGGCGCTTATCAAACGTTATTATCAGCGGTTTGGTGAGGCGATCGCGTTACTGGAGTCCGGGGATAAAGCAGAATTCATCGACAGCTTCCGCAGTATTGAACGCTGGTTCGGCGATTATGCCGGTTCATTCCTTGCAGAAAGCCGGGGGCTGTTACGCTCAGCGAATGACAGTCGCGCTTAACGGGCCGGAAATCAGGGCACCTGAAGGTGCCCTGAGCCATCAGTCGACGGAGACCGGAATGACGTTATCTCCCGGATAACAGCCAAGAACTTTAACGAAACGGGTCAGAGCCGTCAGCTCTTCCAGAGACTGTTGCATTTCTTCTGAATGCACATTGGCCTGAATATCCAGATAGAACATCTCTTCCCAGGGATTTCCGTTGATCGGACGGGATTCCAGTTTGGTCATCACCAGACCATATTTCCTTAGCACCATCAATGCATCGACCAGCGCCCCGGATTGCTGGCCTGTGGCCATCAGTAAGGTGGTTTTGGCCGGAACCTGTGCTGAGACTTTCACCGGCTTACGGGCCAGGATAATAAAGCGGGTCATATTTTGTTGCTGATTCGCCAGATTACGTTCCAGTACCTGCAGATTATACAGGTTACCGCCGGCTTCACTGCCGAGAGCTACGGCCTGGCTGTCCTGCAATTCTGCCACTTTTTCCATGGCGGCCGCGGTGCTTTCGGTATATTTAATCTTCCAGTGCGGATACCGGGCCAGAAAGTGGCTGCATTGCTGGAAAGGCTGCGGGTGGCTGTAAACGGTGGTGATATTATCCAGGCAGGTGTCGGCGGGGACCAGAATACAGTGGTCAATCGGTAGTGTGAGCTCTCCGACAATATGCAGGCTGGTATGCTGCAACAGGTCATAGACATCGTTTATGGAACCGGAACTGGTATTTTCCAGGGGTAATACAGCATAGTCAGCCAGCCCGGTTTCGACCTGTTGCAAAATGTCCGGGAATTTACTGCAACCGACTTCGGTCATATGAGAAAAGTGACGGGAGGCATACTGACGGGCTGCCAGGTGCGAGTATGAGCCCTTAGGTCCGAGGAAGGCGACCCGGGCACTGTTTTCCTGTGCCTGATTCAGAGCTTTCTGCAGCAGAGCCTGTTGGGTCAGTACCGACTCTTCAATGATCAGTTGGAAAATACGGGTGATGTACTGGCTGTCTAATGACTGGCTACGTCCCTTTTCAATCAGTGTTTCCAGTAGCTGCTTCTCCCTTTCGATATCACGGATAGGGCGGTGGGTAGTCATTTTGAATTTCCCTACCGCGACAGCCACCTCCTGACGCTCTGCCAGTAAAGACAGAAGCTGTTCATCCAGGCGGGTGATCCTTTCCCGTAAATGCTCTAAAGAAGGCTCTGCGCTCATTTTTGTCACCTGTATTCCTGTTATTTTTATACCCAATAAAAAAGCCCCCCTTACGGGAGGCTTTGCTGTTTGTCTTCTCATTCATTCTTATACGACAACATCTCTCCCGGAAGAAGGCATGCTAAAAAAGAATGAGAAGAAAAACACGAGGGGTTGCATAGCAGGTTGTCCCTGAAAGATGTTTCCCGAGATTAACTTTTGCGCCAGGGCACGTCAACTAAAAACGCGCCCTGCGGGCGCGTTCGTGGGATCTCAGGTTATTCTGTTTCAGCAGGGATAATATCTTTTACGCTGGCTGAGGCACGTCTTGCCTCACCTTTATGCTGAACCTTATTCAGCTGGCGTTCAAGTTTACTGAGCAGGTCATTAATAGCAGCATACATATCAGCGTGTCTGCCGGTCGCGACCAGCGGGCCATTCGGTGTATTTATGGTCGCATCGGCGACAAATTCTTTTGGCTCTTTCGACAGCACAATATGAGGATTAATTAGCTGGGTTTGCCACTTTTCCAGTTTGGTCAGACGGTCTTCAACATGGTTGCGGATAGCGTCGGTAATTTCCATTTGTTTACTGGTGATGTTCATAATCATCGCACTTACCTCTCTGTTGTTACCATCGTGTGACATTCAGATTAACGGCTTCAGTTAAGAATAATGTGATCTGGATCACAAAATAAAGTCACTTTTTGCTAATTAGTAAAATTCCTAATCAGTACCGCAAAAAGCAAAGATAATGATTGAACCCGTGAATATTACCCGCCATTATTGACCGGATAAGCAGATGATGGCCGTCATGTTTTCCGTGGCTTCTATAGACCCGCGACGGGGCATTAAGTGCTTTCTCCCGGGGTTGTGGTAGCACAAGTCAACAGGATGGGAATGACGTAAAGGCTTAGCAGGAAGGGGACTATGGTGTCGTTTGACGAAAGAAAAAAAACAGCCATTCGGATTTTAGAAGAAAAAAAGATATGGCAACCTAATCGTACGCCGCTTCTGATGAAGTGCTTATGGCATATGGGAGTGCGGATCCCCCCTTTCCCGGTCGCGCCATTCTGGCTAATCGCCCTGGTCACAGCGCTGGGATTTGGTTTGTCATGGGGAGTGTTCATGTGGTTTTTCGCATGGCAAAAAGAAGGTTACACGATAACCGCGGCCTTAATCGCGAGTAGTGTGGCGGGTATCTTGTTCGGCTTAATGGCGGCAGGTTCGCACCTGTACCGCAGGAAGGCCCAACAACTGCCGGAATGGAAAAGTCTTTAACACCCGAAGCACAGGTATCCAGCTATCACCTGATGTGAATAAAAAATTCAGCGACTGAGACCGTCAGGGGAAGAGGTACTGCAACGGCCCGACGGATGTATTCATCATCCCGCTTATGCGAACCTTTTGCAGACTAAGACACCAGAAACGGGTTTACAAAAAAAGCAGCCGGCATGGGCTGCTTTTCTCTTTATACCCGCGGAAAGGTTCCCTGAATCAACGCTTCTGGTTATCCGCAATGATTTTGGCCACTTTATCGGCCTCGGTGTTGAGTTGCATCTGGCGGTAAGCATTTTCCATCAGCGGAAGTGCCTGGCGGGTCGCCTCAGTATCTGCATAGTTTGTCAGCATGTCCTGTGCCCGGTTAACAACCGCGACATAAGCCCCTCTTTTGGTATAGTATTGCACCACAGAAAGTTCATGTTTAGCCAGACGGTCTTTTAAAGCCACCAAACGCAGTCTGGCATCAGCGGCGTACTGACTGTTCGGGTAGCTCTGCAGCAGTTGAGAGAAATCGGTAAATGCCTGACGGGCATAGGCCGGGTCTCTGTCAGAGCGATCGATACCGAAGAAGTGTTGCACTGCTGACTCATCCATCGCCATGTCGGTCAGACCCTTCATATACATGACATAGTCAATATTAGGATGTGTCGGGTTCAGTCGCATAAAACGGAGAATGGTGGCCTGGGCCATCGGCATATCTCCGTTTTTATAGTAGGCATAGATCAGATCAAGCTGCACCTGCTGAGAATACGGACCAAACGGGTAACGATTATCCAGTGCTTCTAACTGAGTAATGGCAGCCCTGAAGTTCCCGTCCTGCAGTTTTTGCTGGGCGGTTGCATAGATCACCGAAGGCGGGTTGTCCGGGACAATGTCTTTAGAGCCGGAGCAACCTACCAGTGCCAGGCCCAGAGTGGCAACGGCCACCAGATGTTTCATACGCGTCATGACGAAATGATTATCCTCAAAGGTTTAGCGGAGGCTTTCTGTGAAGCGTCCATTGATGATCAGCTAAGATAGCACATTATAGTAAACGGCTTTGCCGTGAAAACCCAACGTTAACGAAAGAAGCTTATATGGCACAACAAGTACAACTCACCGCGACAGTCTCCGAAGCGCAACTTGGACAACGCTTAGATCAGTCTTTAGCGGAATTGTTCCCTGATTATTCACGTTCACGCATAAAAGAGTGGATTTTACAGGGCCGGGTCACCCTGAATGGTATCCCGACCACCGTTCCTAAGGAAAAAGTCCTCGGTGGTGAACGGATCACTATTGATGCCGAAATAGAAGAGGAACTTCGCTGGGAACCTCAGGATATCGCGCTCGATATCGTGTACGAGGACGATGACATTCTGGTTATCAATAAGCCGCGCGGGTTCGTCGTTCATCCCGGAGCCGGTAATCCCGATGGTACGGTATTAAACGCATTATTACATTATTATCCTGCCATTGCGGATGTTCCGCGGGCGGGTATCGTGCATCGTCTGGATAAAGATACCACCGGACTGATGGTCGTTGCCAAGACTGTACCGGCGCAAACTCATCTCGTTGACTCTTTACAACGACGTGAAATTACCCGTGAATATGAGGCGGTTGCCATTGGTACGATGACGGCCGGGGGCTTTGTTGATGAGCCTATCTCTCGTCACCCTACCAAACGTACCCATATGAGCGTGCATCCGATGGGGAAACCGGCGGTTACCCACTACCGTATTATGGAACATTTCCGTGCCCATACCCGGTTACGCTTGCGCCTGGAAACCGGCCGTACTCACCAGATCCGTGTACATATGTCTCATCTCAGTCACCCGCTGGTCGGGGATCAGCTGTATGGGGGACGTCCACGCCCGCCTAAGAATGCGTCAGAGGAATTTATCTCGGTTCTGAGAGGGTTTGACCGGCAGGCACTCCATGCCACAATGTTACGTCTCTACCATCCGATCACCGGTATAGAAATGGAATGGCATGCGGCACTGCCGCAGGATATGGTCGAATTAATCGATGCACTGAAAGCAGACACGGAATTACATAAAGACGACATGGACTGGTTATGAGTTCACTGATTATTCCGGAGTGGCCGGCACCGGCGAACGTCAGAGCCTGCTCGACAACCCGAATCGGGGGAGTCAGTCAGCAGCCTTACGATAGCCTGAACCTGGGGGCCCATGTTGCAGATGACCCTGTGCATGTCCTCAAAAATCGCCACCTTCTGTGTGATATTGCCGGCTTACCGGCGATGCCGCTCTGGCTTAATCAGGTTCACGGAACCCATGTTGTGACCTTGCCGCATACCGGTGATTGTGTTCCGCAGGCCGATGCCTGTTATACCCGGGCAGAAGGCCAGGTTTGCGCAGTGATGACGGCAGACTGCCTGCCGGTTATTTTCTGCTCAAAAGACGGGCGGGAAGTTGCAGCTGCCCATGCCGGCTGGCGGGGGTTATGTGCCGGTGTTCTTGAAAGCACGCTGGCAACGTTCCGGCGCCCGCCGGAAGATATCCTGGTATGGCTGGGACCGGCCATCGGCCCGCAGGCGTTTGAGGTTGGCCCGGAAGTGCGCGAGGCGTTTATTGCCCACGACCCCGCAGCCGCAGAAGCCTTTATCCCTTACCAGCATAAGTATCTCGCGGATCTCTGGACATTATCCAGGCAGCGTCTTTCCCGCGCGGGTGTCACGGCTGTCTATGGTGGCGGTCGCTGTACCTATTCTGAAAGCGGGTCTTTTTTCTCCTACCGGCGGGAGCGCGTGACCGGACGTATGGCAACTTTGGTGTGGCTGGTATAATCTTAGCCACTGGACGATCCTGTATGTGTAATTTTTCTCTGTTTTCCGGGTGATAAAACTTGAATATTTGAGGGATTGACCTCATTTAATCTCCTGTAGCATTTTGACCTTTAACAGGAGGAATTATGCGTCTGGATCGTCTAACCAATAAATTCCAACAAGCGCTGGCTGACGCTCAGTCACTGGCACTCGGCAACGACAACCAATTTATCGAACCTCTTCATCTGATGAGTGCTCTGCTGACTCAGGAAGGGGGATCGCTGACTCCTTTACTTTCTTCCGCCGGGCTCGATGTGGCAGCTCTCCGGGAAAAAATCACACAGTCAATAAAACGGCTTCCTCAGGTTGAAGGCAGTGACGGCGACGTACAACCTTCAGCTGATCTCATCCGCGTGCTTAATCTGTGCGACAAGCTGGCACAAAAGCGCGGTGATACTTTTATTTCATCTGAACTTTTTGTTCTGGCTGCGCTGGATTCACGCGGAGCTCTGGCGGATATCCTGAAATCAGCCGGAGCAAATAGCGACAAACTCACCAGAGCCATAGAACAGTTGCGTGGGGGCGAAAACGTGAACGAACAGGGTGCTGAAGACCAGCGTCAGGCATTAAAAAAATACACTATCGATCTGACTGAACGTGCAGAACAGGGGAAACTTGACCCTGTCATTGGTCGTGATGAAGAAATCCGCCGCACCATCCAGGTGCTGCAACGGCGTACCAAAAATAACCCCGTCCTGATAGGTGAGCCCGGCGTCGGTAAAACGGCCATCGTTGAAGGACTGGCGCAGCGTATTATTAACGGTGAAGTGCCGGAAGGCCTGAAAGGTCGCCGTGTGCTGGCGCTGGATATGGGGGCGCTGGTGGCCGGGGCGAAATACCGCGGAGAGTTCGAAGAACGCCTGAAAGGGGTTCTCAATGACCTTTCAAAGCAGGAAGGTAACGTTATCCTGTTTATTGATGAGCTGCACACGATGGTCGGTGCCGGTAAAGCCGACGGTGCGATGGATGCCGGCAATATGCTTAAGCCTGCGCTGGCTCGCGGTGAACTGCACTGCGTCGGGGCGACTACCCTGGATGAATACCGTCAGTATATAGAGAAAGATGCAGCACTGGAGCGCCGGTTCCAGAAAGTGCTGGTGGATGAACCTTCGGTCGAAGATACCATTGCTATTCTTCGCGGGCTGAAAGAGCGTTATGAGTTACACCACCATGTACAAATTACGGACCCGGCCATTGTCGCCGCGGCTAATTTGTCACACCGGTATATCGCTGACCGGCAACTGCCGGATAAAGCTATCGATTTGATCGATGAAGCCGCCTCCAGCATTCGTATGCAGATTGATTCAAAACCTGAATCGCTGGATCGTCTGGAGCGACGGATCATTCAGTTAAAGCTGGAGCAGCAGGCACTGAAAAAAGAGTCAGATGATGCCAGCGTTAAGCGCCTTGAGATGCTTGAGAGCGAGCTGAATCAGAAAGAACGCGAATATGCTGAGCTGGATGAAGAGTGGAAAGCGGAAAAAGCGTCTCTGACCGGCACGCAGAATATTAAAGCGGATCTGGAACAGGCACGTATTGCTCTGGAGCAGGCTCGTCGTACCGGTAACCTGGCCGAAATGTCTGAACTGCAATACGGTAAAATCCCTGAACTCGAAAAGCAGCTTGCCGCTGCGACTCAGGCTGAAGGCAAATCGATGAAGATGTTGCGTAACCGCGTGACGGATACAGAGATTGCCGATGTGCTTGCGCGCTGGACCGGGATTCCGGTCGCCAGAATGCTGGAAGGCGAGCGTGACAAACTGCTGCGGATGGAAGAGGCATTGCATGATCGTGTTATCGGCCAGAATGAAGCCGTCGAAGCGGTCGCTAATGCTATCCGCCGTAGTCGCGCGGGGCTGGCGGATCCCAACCGTCCGGTGGGGTCTTTCCTGTTCCTTGGGCCGACCGGGGTAGGTAAAACCGAACTGTGTAAATCTCTGGCTAACTTCCTGTTCGACAGCGATGACGCCATGGTGCGAATCGATATGTCCGAGTTTATGGAGAAACATTCGGTTTCCCGACTGGTGGGTGCCCCTCCGGGTTATGTCGGATATGAAGAAGGGGGATACCTGACCGAAGCCGTCAGACGCCGTCCTTATTCTGTGATCCTGCTCGATGAAGTTGAAAAAGCGCATCCGGATGTCTTTAACATTCTGTTGCAGGTGCTGGACGACGGACGCTTGACCGACGGACAAGGGCGTACGGTTGATTTCCGTAATGCGGTCATCATCATGACCTCAAACCTGGGGTCAGACATGATTCAGGAACGCTTTGGTGATCTGGATTACGGTGAGATGAAAGCACTGGTCATGAGTGTCGTCGGCCAGCACTTCCGTCCGGAATTCATTAACCGTATAGATGAAGTTGTGGTTTTCCACCCTCTGGGGGCAGAGCATATTGCCTCTATTGCACGTATCCAGTTGCAAAGGTTGTACCAGCGTCTGGAAGAGCGGGGCTATCAGCTGCACATCTCTGATGATGCGCTGAAGTTATTGGGTGAAAACGGATTTGACCCGGTATACGGTGCACGTCCGCTGAAACGGGCTATCCAGCAGGAAATAGAAAACCCGTTAGCTCAGCAAATTCTGTCCGGGCAACTGGTTCCTGGTAAAACCATAGAAATGGATGTCAGAGACGGTGAAATCGTGGCGCATCAGTAATCTGAGTGCGAACAGAAACAGGAAAGCGGACGTTTATCGTCCGCTTTTTTTATGGATATCCCCGACTTTGTGCTTTTTTAACCCGAAATGGCGGAAAAAGCGACACTCAGAAATTAATTTGAAATAAACCCTTGTCAGAAAAAATTATCTCCCTATAATGCGCTCCCACTGACACGGCAAAGCGCGATGCGCAGCGACGTGACAGGGACTGAAGCGATTCGGTCCGGGAGAAAAAATCACGAAATAGTGGTTGACTCCTGAGGTGAAAAGCGTAATATACGCCACCTCGCAACAACAACCTAAACGGTTGAGTTGCAACGCTCTTTAACAATTTATCAGACAATCTGTGTGGGCACTCGCAGGATTGATATCAACGTCTCCGGACGTAAAAC